>CAZWOL010000045.1:0-23694 GCA_964635325.1 uncultured Pseudobdellovibrionaceae bacterium | reverse complement strand
CGGAAACGAACATTAACGGAGAGCGAATTCATGAGAAACTTGACGACCCAGAGTTATCAAAGTTTCTCGTAGCGGTTTGCTAGCTTATACCACTCCTTAATTCCCGGCTCAATGAGGACAAGCGGGTATTGGACAAAATTACCAAAGGCGTCACTGCCGAACACGAGGTTTTGTTCTGTCAAAGTTAGCCCTAAAATATTTAAAGCTGCATCGACGCTTTTGGTTTCCAAACCTAGCGCACATACTTGGTTCGTTATAGACCGCTCCTCATTCAACACCCAATCCTTCGTCATTGCACAGAGCCGAGCACCAGCTTGCAATCCTTCAGCTGTCATCAAATTGGCTTTATTGAGAGCATCCAAGCTGAGTATCTTCAATTTAAAGTTGCCGCGCGAATGCTGCATTTTGTAAGTCGTTCGTGTGCTGTCTGCTTGAGCAGGGAGTAACTCACCAACAGTATAGGTACCCTGAAAGCTCTGACTTATTAGAATTTGAGTGCACGCCTTATCAGCAAAAATGCGATGCTGCGTTTCATAACGATAGTAGGTGTCACTCGCTGTAATCGTCTGCTCTTCCGTATAGAAAAATCCAGCTTGGGTAGTAGCATGACAGAAGTCCGCTGCTGAACCCTGACGCCAGATTCCAACAACTCGGTCTGGACTTGGAGATGCTGCTTTCTTTGCGCATGACAAAGTTAAGAGTAAGGAGACAAAGAGAACACGCATATTGTATTCCTTAGATCGATATCAAGCGAAACGCACCACCTGCTGACGCAAAAGATGGTCGACCAATACAAGCAGTGTCATCGCTTCCACGATGGGCACCGCACGTGCCAACACACACGGATCATGACGTCCCTGCTTGGGTCTGAAGTTGACATTCACCCCCTCACGACTGACCGTCTGCTGTGTTTTAAAGATCGTTGAAGGTGCTTTGAATGCAACACGGAAATGAATGGTCTCTCCATTTGAAATGCCACCCTGGATACCCCCACTGCGATTGGTACTCGTTCTAATGTTTCCAGCATCAGAGACAAATGCATCATTGTTTTCAGAACCCAACAAGCGACACGATGCAAAACCAGCTCCGACTTCAAAACCTCGAACAGCTGGCAAACTCAGCATAGCTTTAGCCAAATCAGCATGCAACTTGTCAAAGACAGGCTCTCCCAAACCAGCAGGACACGCATACACAAACGCACGAATAGTACCACCAACACTATCTCCACTTGCCATGGTATCACGGAGCAAAGCTTCGATGCGTGGAAGTAATATAGGATCGGGACAGCGGAACGGATTGCTGTCGACACGATCACGGGTCATCATTTGATCCTCTGGAACTTGCGCATCCAGATCTTTGATCGAAGACACATAGGCAACAACTCGGAGCTGAGGGCACAGATGCTCAAGAACTTGTTCTGCAATAGCAGCAGCTGCAACACGAGCAACCGTTTCCCGTGCGCTTGCACGCCCACCTCCGCTTTGGGCAAGTTGTCCGTACTTGCTGTGCCAACTAAAATCTGCATGTGATGGTCTAAAGACCGACGCAATATCTGAATAGTCTTTGGGTCGTGCATCGTGATTGCGAATCAGCAAAGTGATGGGGGTTCCAAGTGTGAAACCATCTTGTAGACCCGAAACACATTCGACCGTATCGGACTCCTTACGTTGAGTGGTCCACTCGCTCTGTCCTGGCCTGCGACGATCCAGTGCTGCTTGGATACGATCGAGAGAAATTTGCACACCAGCAGGACAACCATCAATGACAGCACCTAGAGCAGGGCCATGCGATTCTCCAAAAGTTGTCACACGAAAAATATGTCCAAAGCTATTAGGCATAAATAAATTCTCCTATGTGCCTCATCAATGTATATCATCAATGTAAGGCTACCTGGCTAAGCAGGCGATCCCTCGGCTCCACTGCGTTCCGCTCGGGATGACAGAGCGTCTTATGTTATACATCGGCTCCACTTCGTTCCGCTCGGGATGACAGAGCGATGACGAGACGGTGCACACTAAAACATGAGGTCCAAACCTGCATTCAAAAACAGCTGACCTCGATTAGGCCGTACCTGGCCAACTCCAAGACCGAGATTGAAGTGAATACCCTTGTTCTCAAAAAGTAGATCCAAGCTATACGCATGTGCAAGCAACATACGATCACGTGGAAGTTCTCCCTGTCGCCAGGCGCCACCATAGTTGACGAAAGAGGAGAAACGTAGCTCATAAAAATAAAGAATCCAATACTCCTTATCAAGATCTTTGATCACCGGAGCGCTCCACCCTAGCTCCGCACGTGCTCGCGAATCTCCATAACGTCCCTGCAATAGCGAACCACTGCCCAGCAAAGGAAAGCTGTTTTGCCCGTATCCTGACCCACTACCACTTACAAAGGTTTTGAGAGGAAAATAGGCCTGACGTAGTCTTGGTGTTTTAGCACCTCGACCACGCGTGCGTGCACCTTCAAGACGCAACGCAAATGTCGATTTTAGAAAAGGAAGAGGACGTTCGATTTGAACATTGCTTCCCAATGTGTTGAAATCAAAATTGTGATTCCAGCTTTCCGGAGCGATTGAACCATTCACCCCCAACCCCCAAGACCACTGTCCTATGCGTCCAGAAAAGTTCAGCGAACTTGCTGCTTCTAAGAGCCTTCCATTCAACACGTATTGCGATGGTCCCATATAGGGATCACGTTGTGAACCGAGCAAGCTCACTTGCCAACGCATCCTTGCATATGAAAAGAATACGTTTATTTCCGAAGCTGCGCGCACACCTTTTTCGTCGATATAAGAAGCAACAATCTCAGCTCCAGGACCTGACTGGTAGTTTCCATTCCATCGCTGTCGTCTATAGGCTGATAACGACAACTGTGGCCAGTAGCGTGTAGAGACTAAAGTCAATTCGGTATTAGGATAGTGACTGGCAAGACCATAAAGTACAGAACCGTAGACTGTCTCGTTCTGTAAGCGATCCATGAGGGGAATCGAAAACACACCAAACTGATAACCCAAAGCATCATCGGCTCCTATCCAGGGCAACGCAAGTATGGGTCGGGGATGCCACTGAGCTTCTTGATTTTCACTGATCATTGCTTTTGACTCAGATCCCAAAGGTACTGTGGCTTGAGTCTGTGATGGAGTTGTATCTTTCCAGAGTGAGGCTTCGTTGACTGCTTGCGCTAGCGTTATTGGTTTTGACGATCGCATTGCAAGCAGCAGCGGTGAATCATGAGCACTAAGATCTTTGCACGGTTGACTTCGCAATTGCGAAGGCTGAAATTTTTGAAAAGCAAATTTTGCACCAACCCAGAAGACTGCAAGCAGCTGTGTAGCATCAAAGCTTTCTATGGATTGTACATTGTCTGCAAGTGGAACATAGGCAAGGCAGGTTCCATCTTTTTTAATTTTGAGCAAGGAACGGTGGGATCTTTCTGCGAGCAGCAACCAACGCTCCTTCTCTGTTCTGGCAACAGCAATCGGCTCCGCATTTTCAGCAACATGCAATTGTGTGAAATTGCCGTTGTCACTTTCCCAGGTCCACAACTCATGTCGGTCCCCTACCAAACTTTGCTCGGAGATTTTGTACCATAACTTGCGTACATAAGATGCACTATCGAGATCTTCATATTCGACACTCAAAAAGCGTAGCGTTTGGGGAAGACGCACACTAATAGGACAATGCACTGCATCTTTAGAAAGAGGAAGATGAGCAAGGTCGTGTTTTGCAACATAACAAAGACGTGTTTCCTCAAAGAGAGTCTCATGCCAAAAAATTTTGTCAAGGCTCTCACCGAGATCGCTGAGCTGTCCCTCACGTTCAAGCAGTATTGATTCTGCAGTAAGACGCGATTTTTGTTCTTTCAAACGCACCAAACGGTAGCGTGGTTCACCGATCTTCCAATCCGGCATTGCCTGAATAGCAAGACGTAAGTCACCACGTAAGGACAACGCTGTGAGGGACTTAGGAAACTGTCGTTCCGTAGACTCTTTTGCAAATAACTTACCCTCAGGATCAAATCTAAGGAAAGACTCACTCAGACTTGCTCCTTCTCTTTCGAGCAGAAAGGTTTTGTTTGCAACAGTATTGAAAGCTAAAAATCCGGACACAGACCTAGGAATCTTAGATTTAAGAACAGGAATGATACGACCCTGTTGAAGTTGCGACTGCCAATATTGTCGCGCTTCACTTTTATAGTCTTCGTAAAGTTCCTTAGCATTTTTGTGGAAGACATCTTTCAAAGCTTCGTCCATCGGCAAAAAGCGACTAAACGGGGTTGCTGAAAGTGGGTAGTAGTGGGGCCACGTATATTTGTAAAAGCGTCGCAAGAGATCCGGTAAAAAGGTGGAGGACTGAGCATAGCCTTTGCGCAGAATCCAGCTTACAAAAGCCCCAGATGTAGCATAACCTCGCTGCGCGAAATTCTGAGATCCATAAAGACTATGCAAGCGATCGTAGCTAGGCCAATCATTATTCAAAGCTTGGTAACGTTCAATGCTAGCCTGCTGCTCCGATCCCACAGAAAGCGAAAGAGCTTCGGCAAGACCTTCTATAAACCACGAGGGCATCCACGGAAGATGGATGAGCGTGCCTGCTGGTCCCAAAAAATTTCGTAGGTGACCGTACATTGTGGCATGCACATATTCATGCCAAAACAAATCTCGATGCCCCTGACCAAGAGTTTGTAGTTCAAGAACATCTGTAATAAAGTTTGCAAACGAAGCATTCTCCGTACGAGCTGACACAACGACAGGCAGTGTGCTACCACGTTGCTTATCAAACCAACTTTCGAGTATGGGCCGTCCTGCAGATAGGGTACGCAAGATCATTCGAGCTTCGAATGGCGCTCGTGCATCATGATAGATCATAAAATCATGATCGCCCGTTTGATGATAGATAGCGTCCGCTTGAGGTACACCAAAACCAAGAGGAAGACCCCAGAGCTGGGAACTTTTCCATGCCAAAAAACCCAACAGTAGAACCACTCGTCTCAAATTCATTTTATCCCTTTCAACAACCCAAAGCTTACCGTGATATAATGACAGAAGGTTTCAAAAAAGCGGAGAAATCGTGAACTTAAGTGAGAAACAATTCGAATTCTATATCGAAGAGCTATGCCCACGAGGAGATGACGCTTTACGCTTGGCATATATGCTCATACTCAATAAGCAAGGCGCTTGGAAATGTGTTTCCAAAACCTACGACAAACTTCTCACTCGCTTGGCACAGGCTGAGGTGGACCTTAGCTTTGCTTTAGTCCAATGTTGCTGGCAAGCCTTTCACGAGCATGGCAGTTGGGCCTCACCTGAGAGTACGTCTTTTGCACAAAGTATGAAAGCACTCACAGTAGAAGAACGTTCGGCGCTTGCAGCAAGCGATATATTTGGGTTAAGCGCAGACTTGGCAGCTAAAGCGCTCGAACGCGACAGCTTCCAACTACGACAAGATATAAGTCAAGCACGACAAAAATTACTCGGTATAGAATTTGTATAGGATCTTATTGATCCCCGCTTAGCAATTACAAATTGACTCAGCAGGCGACCCCTCGGTTCCGTGCTTCGCACTGCACTCGGGGTGACAGCATGAGGTGCGAAGCACGGAACGCAGTAGTGAGTTGCTCCGTCATCCCGAGCGGAACGCAGTGGAGCCGAGGGATCGCCTGCTTAGAAAAGTTGTAAAAACGATTAAGGAAAGGATGTCTTGTGGGTGAACGAAACGAAACAGCAAACACCAAGAAAGTTTCGGACAAAGACTTCTTCTTTGCTTACCTTCCTGAATGCTTGGATGAGCAAGCTCCCAAAGATGTTTTACAGAAATTCCAAACACTCATAAGCGAACCTGAATATCAGACTGCAGCCCAGATATTCAAAACACAACGGGACATCCTGCAGTTGCAACTACGCAGCCTTGCCCTAAACGATGACAACTTTCACACTTTACGAACCAAAGCACGCAGCGACGAGTTGGAAGGTGCTATCGAAGGAGCAGAAATCAAAGCTCTAAAACTCCAAGAAGCACCCAAAGCTCAATTGCAACGCTGGTCTGCTGCTGCAATTCTTCTGACTCTTTGCACAGCATTTTTATATACGTACTACGCCAAAAACGAGATGGGTTTTGACCCTGTCCAAGCTCTGCCATACGAAGCCATAGAAATGGAAGACGATCCTGAGCTTACACGTCTGGACTTACCCAGTACAAGTATTGAAGAAATAGAATCTTTTTTTGCAAAGCATACCGGGTTAAAATTCACTCCTTTCGTGTTGCGAAATCCATCATGGCAACCCCTGGGTTCCTCCATCATCGACTATGATGTTGCAAAAATTGCCGTAACACGCTTTGCAAGCACCAGCAACAACAAGGACTCCCTCTTTCAGTTTGTCTTCAGTGGGCGACTGAAAGAATTGTCCCCCTCCACTCCAGGTCGTCTGAACAATCTTGTCTACCAAACCTATGCATCCGACCGACATAACCTGATCGTCTGGCAGCAAGATGCTCACACTTTAGGAATGCTCGTCGGTCACCTCAAAGCAGAAGATCTCGCACAGCTAGCTCTCAGCGGAAGCCCCCAACGTATGTTTCTAAAGTAAATGCAGTAAAAAATTGACTGTTCTCTGTTTCTCCACATGTAAATATTGGAAACAATCACCTTTCACTTTACAGGCCCCTCAAGAAAGACTACGGCTAAAAGAGTGTCTACGGTCTCATTAATACTGGGGAGCTCGTGTAGTGGCGCCAATCCTTGTGGTCGCAGTGGCACTTTTTGTGGATGGTTTTCTCTATGGATTGATCATCCCACTCATCCCTCACCTTTCCACTCTCCCGTTAGAAGAGTGGATGTCTGGCCTCATCTCTGCAAGTTATGCAATTGGGGTCATCCTAGCAATCCCGTTCTTCTCATTTTTCTCCGATCGCAAGAGTCGACGTCGACCCATACTGATTGGAGCCTGTTTCCAACTACTTTCGGTTTGTGTCTTCGCATTTTCATCACACTTTTATCATTTAGTCTTTGCTCGACTTATGCAAGGTGTCGCTGCTGCAGGCACATGGACCGTCGTTCTAGCGCTAGTTGCAGAAAGTTTTACTGTCAATAGAGCACAGATGATGGGCTATGCGATGCTTGCTAGCTCGATCGGCCTCATTGTCGGCCCCATTGCGGGAGGTGCGCTTTATGATTGGCAAGGCACTACACTTGCTCTCTGTCTAACAGCATGTGTGAGTCTACTTGATTTTACTCTACGGAATTTTCTCGTATCAGAGTCTACACAGGGTGCCATTTCACGAACAGAATTGACTAAGTTACTGACAGACCCCTCCATTCTGATGTCGAGTCTCGTTATCATTCTGACAGCATGGTGCTGGAGCATACTAGAAGCCTTACTTCCTACGCATCTTGAAAGTGCTGTGCATTTTTCGTCATCTAAGGTCGGTAGCGTGTTCACAGTAACATCGATTGTCTATGCTTTTTTCTGTCCACTTGTAGGATTTATGACGGATCGTTACGGATCTTTTCTTATGATGACAACCGGCATTGTAACGATGGTGCTCGTGATCCCATGGATGGCAATCCCAACAAATGCATGGACCGTTGGATTTCTAATTTTTTTGATACGCATAGGTTACGGATTTGCAATGGATCCTGCACTCTCAGCACTTGCAGCAACAGCAGAACGTCATAACAATGGTGCCTATGCTCTTGTTTATGGAGTTTACAACATTGCTTATTCGTTTGGGATGGTCACGAGCAATCTTGCTTCGGGGATAGTCGCAAGCATCTTTTCTTTTCAAGTCGCCTTACTTGAAACTGCTGTGATGCTAGTGTGTGGACTTCTGCTCTTTAAGAAGTTACGAAAATCAGAGCTGTCTGAGGGCGCATCGATTTACGAAGCAGCTAAGCAGGCGACCCATCAGCTGCGTTCGGAGTGACGGGCTGAATTTTACAGATCGTCTGGATCAGCATCGCAGTAACTAGATACGGATCTGCGTTTGCACCAGGTCGACGGTCCTCTATATAACCGCACCGTTTCTCATGAACCTGACGAGGGATGCGAATAGATGCACCTCGGTTTGCAATACCATGTCGAAAGTCATGGATGCTGCTCGTCTCATGCAAACCTGTTAGACGTTCTTCCAGACCTGCTCCGTAGTTTGCGATATGGGCATCATGGTTGAGCGCAAGTCTTGCGATTGCATCTTCGATAACCTTCAAGCCTTTTTTGGGATCACGCATATCTTTGGTCGAAAAATTTGCGTGCTGACCCGACCCATTCCAATCCCCAGGAACAGGTTTGTTTGCAAGTGAAGGTTCGACACCATAAAGCTCACCAACACGCCACAATAACCAACGAGCAATCCAATGTTGGTCACAGATTCGTAAGGGATCATTGTTGTCGTTGGGAAAACCACGAGGACCTATTTGATACTCCCACTGAGCTGGCAAAACTTCGGCATTGGTACCGTAAATCTGCAAACCTGCTGCCAAGCATGCTTGGGTATGAGCCTCAACAAAGTCTCTACCAAAAACCTGACGTGATCCTACACCACAGTAGTAGGGGCCCTGAGGTCCTGGGTAACCACCCTGAGGCCACCCCAAAGGATCACGACCCTTGTAGAGCGTATACTCCTGTTCAAAACCAATCCAAGGCTCGTGTTCGGCACCTCCTGCAGCAAGAGCCTGACGCAGACGACTACGGTTGTTCGTATCATGAGGTGTACCGTCTGCATCGAGAACCTCACAGAGAACAAGATAGTTGCCTGCTCCACGAATAGGGTCTGATGTAACAAAGATCGGTTGCAGGCCTAAGTCTGAATCTTTACCAGGTGCTTGGTAGGTAGAAGAGCCATCGTAATTCCAAGTAGTAAAATCTTCGGGGCTTGGGGAGGAGGGGACATCTACAATTCGCGTCTTGGATCTCAGTCCGGGTGTAGGCTCGGCCCCATCTATCCAGATGTACTCAGCACAATGTACCATTTTTCCTTTCCTTAAATTTTTTTCCCTTAGCCCATAATCCTTAGTGGAATGTCATGGAGCTACAGGAACACATGTCCCTCCTATCCATCACTCCGAGCAAAACGAAGTGAAGCCGAGGGAGTGCCTGCTAAGTTGCAACGTATTTGCATACGAATAAGCTTCTCGTGCAGGCAGTAATACATACTACCTACATTTATTTTTTCGCAAAAACTGAGAGAAGGCAATCTACCTAGGTGGGAGAGGGATTGTTTCGTTGGATAAATTCATCCAAGAAACGTGTAGAAATATTACCTGAACGGAAGTCTGGGTCTGCTAAGAGGCGCAGATGAAAGTCGATGTTAGTACGTATGCCATCAACCTTCATTTCCCTTAGCGCGCGCTGCATACGAACGATACACTCTGCTCTATCTTCACCAAAAACAATCAACTTAGCGAGCAAGGAATCGTACATAGAAGGCACAGTATACCCTGAGTAAAGCATACTATCCACACGCACGCCAGGACCTCCTGGCTGATGAAAGTCCTTCACCTTCCCGGGCCACGGGGCAAAAGTGACCGGGTCCTCTGCATTGATACGGCATTCGATTGCGTGACCTGCGCCAGCTTTGCGAGGGTTCAAATTCAAGTGCTTACCTTGGGCCACAAGAATCTGTTCTTTGATCAGATCGATTCCAGTCAGCATCTCAGTAACAGGGTGTTCGACCTGCGCACGTGTGTTCATCTCCATGAAGTAGAATTGTCCATCACTGAACAAAAATTCTACGGTTCCTAAAGATTGGTAGCCTTGAGCTTTGACCAGTTGCAGAGCCAATTGACCAACACGTTCACGATCTTTGTCAGTCAAAACAGGGCAGGGGGCTTCTTCGATGATTTTCTGATGACGTCGCTGAATGGAACAATCGCGTTCGCCTAAGTACTGAAGTTTACCGTGATGATCCCCGATAATTTGCACTTCGACATGTCGCGGATGCGTTAGAAACTTTTCTAAGAACACATCTGGATTGCCAAAGCTCACTTCTGCCTCGCGGCGTGCAATTGGAAAGAGACGCAAGAACTCGTTAGCATCCTTACAAATCTTCATTCCCTTGCCACCACCACCTGCTGCGGCCTTGATGATGACCGGAAAGCCGATCTCTTTTGCCAAAGCTAGAGCCCGACGTTCGTCCTGAAGCACACCATCACTACCAGGAAGCATCGGCACACCAGCTCGTGCTGCAAGCGTCCGTGCTTGGACCTTGTTACCGAGCGTAGCCATCTGCTCCGAGCGAGGGCCGATAAAGGTGATTCCGTACTGCTCACAGACTCCAGCAAACTCTGCATTCTCAGACAAAAATCCGTAGCCAGGATGAATAGCATCCACACCAGCAATCTCAGCTGCACTCATCACACTCGGAATGTGCAAATAACTGCGCGCACTTGCTGCTGGACCAATGCAGATACTCTCATCTGCGATCTTCGTGTGCAAAGCTTGCTTGTCCGCGACCGAATGGACAGCTACGGTTCGCAAACCTAACTCTTGGCAGGCACGAATCACTCGGACCGCAATTTCACCACGGTTGGCAATTAGAACTTTTTTCACTCAGACACTCGTTTCTTTTATTTCATGAGGAAAAGAACTTGGTCGTACTCGACCGCCTGTTCGTTCTCGACTAAAATTTTCACGATGACACCGTCGCGTTCTGCTTCGATTTCGTTCATGAGTTTCATAGCTTCGACGATACAGAGGGTGTCCCCCTTACGTACTGTCTTATTCAAAGCAATAAAATTATCCGCACCTGGTGATGGTGCAGCGTAGTAGGTTCCCACAAATGGAGAACGTACTTCGATGAATTTTTCTTGGCTCTGTGGTGCTTTAGACGGGTGAGCGTCTTCTGCAGAAGCTTGCGAGCTCAGTCGTGGTGCCGAGCTAGGCATAGGAGCTTGCATTTGAGGTGCCAGGGTTGGCATCATGTAAGGCATCGGAGCTGAGCCAGATGCAGACTGCGTCAGGCAGATGGATTCGTTTCCTTCTTTTAGTTTCAGCTCATGCAAGCCATTCGCACGCATCAGCCGAATCAGACTCTCGATCTTTTCTAAATCCATATTATTTCACCTTTTCAACATACTTGTTGGTCCGGGTATCGATTTTTAAAATATCTCCGACGTTGATATGGAAGGGAACGTTGACAACCAAACCTGTCTCCATCGTTGCAGGCTTGCCCCCTCCAGACGATGTATCTCCTCGGATGTTAGGTTGGGTCTCTTTGACTTCCAATTCGATGAAGTTGTCGACATCGATCGCAACAGGGCGCCCCTTGTAGTAGGTCACTTTTACGACCGCATTTTCTTTAAGATAATATTTGGCATCACCAACTTCGTCTGCTTTCAGAGTCAGCTGGTCGAAATTATTGACATCCATGAAGTTATAGATGGTACCATCAGAGTAAAGGTACTGCATCTCGACGAAAGATAGGTCGGGGATGCCAACTTTATCAACACCTGCTTTGAAAGTGACTTCGATAACTCGACCACTCTCTAGATTCTTGAGGCGGGTGCGTACAAAGGCTGAACCCTTGCCTGGGTTTACGTGTTGGAATTCGACAATTTCAAAAGCTTTGTTGTCGTAATCAATTTTGAGGCCCTTACGAAATTCGGTTGTTTCGTACATATATTCGATTCTCTTTCAATTTTAAAGAAACACAAAAATCAAGTTTGAAGCCATCCACTTTAACCTTTTCGGACCCAGTGCGCAATATGAAGGGAAGACCGATGGCTCATGCTTGGAGGCACACAATCCGCAAAGTGTAGGGAGACTTTTTCTACTAGCGGCGTTTTTTGGGAGCCCAACCTTGGCCTACAGCTTTAAACGACAGCTGCGCTATGTGCTTTTGCTCGAATTTCTCGTCTTTGCCAGCGTTTTTGCCCTCGTTGCCAAGCTTTGGCAGAGCTTCTGCGGCCAAGACATCACTGTCTGCCTAACAAACGCACACCTTAATGCCCCTTCGTTTCTCTTCCTCTCGATCTTACGCCCCTTTCTCCTAACACCTTTGGATGTGTTTGCGGCGATGGCTGGGCATAGCTTTGGCCCCTGGCTTGGGACCCTACTCACCGCATTTGGAGCCCTACTCTCCTGCATGGTTATCTACGGAATTTCTCGTCAAATTGGGATGCGATTTATACGACCCTGGCTAGCTGCAAACCTTCCCATGACATTTAAATTTATCCAATCGCAAGGATGGAAGCTCATATTAGCCACGCGATTTATACCCATCTTACCCTACGATCTGCTTTCACTTGTCTACGGAATTTTTAATTTCAACTGGCGCCATGTTTTTCTGCTCTCGTTCTTTGCAAGTCTACCCGAGATCTTTATTTTTGCAGATTTTGCTTCTCCCACGACGAGCATACCTGCTGCCTTAGCCAAGACGCTAACAATAGTATGCCTCTTCTTTCTGTCCCCAGGCTTCATCATCGAATATAGAAGTCGGAAAAATGGCAGTAGCATGTGGGTTCGCCTAAAAGACATGTGGGCTGAATTTGTTTTTGAAGTGCGCATGACCAATATTGTTATCCGTGAACGCACACATGATCCCAAAAAAATTCCAGTCTTCCTTGTCTACGGTTTTTTCTCATCTCGCAAGACACTAACAGTGTTGGGGCATTTACTCGAGCGCAGAGGTTATGAAGTCATAACTTTCAATCTTGGAGGCTTATTTGGAGTTTTTTCGACGAAGGGCATTCCAGAAAGTGCAGAATTGATCCAAGCAAAACTCAAACGCTACCTTCAAAATCATGAGATCACGGAGCTCAACATCATTGCCCATTCTAAGGGAGGCCTTGTCGCTCTTTGGTGGTTGCTGCAACTCGGTGGGCATCGATACTGTAGCAAGCTTATTACCCTAGGCACTCCCTTTGAAGGAACCTATCTTACTTGGCTTGGACTACTTTCCCCGATTGGTGCGCTGATGCGAGATATGTGGCAGATGCGTCCCGGTTCGGATTTTTTGCAAGATTTGAAGGAGATGTCTGTTCCGGAACATTTGAAGATATACAATCTGTACTCAGATATGGACTCGGTTGCTCGTGGTGAACGTGGGATATTTAAGTCATTTTCGTATAAACAGGTTCAACCCATTGCAATGCATCATGTTGGACACGAAGAATTTCTTACCCGTCGTGATGTCTGTGACACACTCGCGTACTTGCTGGGCTCACCTTTTCATGAAGGCAGCCCAGATAAAAAATAATTCTAGAACAAATCAAAAACGGAATCGTAGATTCGACGCAAGAAATTTCCCAGTCCGTGATCACATTGCGAGTCTTCGCAACGCTGGGTGTTGGCATGATCTACTACTTTTTCTAATTCACGCAAAGCGTTGGGACTCAGATGATCCTCAATAGGATTGACATCACCAGTTGCTGCTGACCAAGATCCGAGCAAGCGGTGAGTGTGCAGCATAGGAAGCATAAATAAGACAACGAGAATCCATAAATTCTTCATACAATGAGCCTCCGTGACAAATGAACTACGACACCTTAGACTAGGTTTTTAAACCTCCTAGATTGTGATGCATGCATGCACGTCGACACTGACCCCGTATACCATAAATTCACCAAAACGCTTTAGTTAAAATTGCATAATAGACGATTTTTTTCTTTTCTTTTCAGGATTTATAGCTTTATGGCATTTTTGACAGCCTTCTGTTAGAACATTCTCCACGACGAGAGTGTTCTGCAAAGCAAAATGGCAGGCCTAACAAGCTCTAAAGCACAGGAGCAATAATGCAAGGTTGGCCTTTTGAAGCACTCTCTAAAAAGGAAAGTTTAGATATGTCTGTACAAATGGAAGAGCAATGGAAGGCGGCACTAGCACCCGAATTTGCAAAAGATTATATGCAAAATCTGCGAGCCTTTCTTTTGAGCGAAAAAAAACAGGGCAAAACCATCTACCCACCTGGGGACGAGATTTTTGCTGCCTTTAACAGAACCCCCTTAGACAAAGTCAAAGTTGTGATTCTTGGACAAGATCCCTATCACGGAGTGGGACAGGCACACGGTTTGTGTTTCTCCGTCAAAATAGGCGTACGCCCACCTCCGTCTCTACTGAATATATACAAGGAGCTGCAAAGCGATCTTGGCATCTCCACTCCAACGCATGGCAATCTTAGCTCGTGGGCTGAGCAGGGTGTACTTTTGTTGAATGCTATTTTGACTGTTGAAAAAGAGCGAGCAGCATCACACCAAAACCAAGGTTGGGAATCTTTCACGGATAGCGCAATTCGCATACTCAATGAAAAAGCTGAGCATTTGGTTTTCATTCTTTGGGGGTCATATGCTCAAAAAAAAGGTATGGTGATTGACCGAACTAAGCACTTCGTCATTGAAAGCCCACACCCTTCTCCGCTATCCGCACACCGAGGATTTTTGGGATCACGTCCATTCTCACGAACAAACGCTTATCTTGTTCAGCACGGATTAAGTCCTATAGATTGGACACCTCGTAATCCAGCTAACTAAAGACAACAAAAACTAAGGGACACTGCACAAATAATTGTCGCAATCACAACGTCCGTAGCTCCCTTTCTTAGCTTTACAAGCTTCACGAAAAGCAGCAGCCTCTGCATTAGGCTCTGCACATTTCGCATCACTCACAACATAGCAGGTTAGTCCTTCACCAAACGAATTATAGCCCGTGAATGATTTGCCAACTTTAGGAGCATGGTCGCTATGAGTTGCACACGATGCAAACAAACTAAGCAGTGCACTTAAACAAAAGATTCGCATAAAATTTTCTCAAAAAAAAGGGCTTCTTCTGTTCAGAAAAAACCCTCGAATGACCGTTGAATCGAATCTAGTGTTGAGCGCCGTCTGCTGGTGCAGCGTGTTCTGCTGGTGCAGCGTGCTCTGCTGGTGCAGCATGTTCTGGAGCTTTATGCTCTGGAGCTTTATGAGCAGCAGCTTTGTGAGCAGCTTTAGCTTTGTGAGCAGCTTTAGCTTTGTGTTTCATTTTGTGAGCAGCTTTAGCTTTGTGCCCTGCTTCTGGAGCATGGTGCATTGGTTCTGCTGCTGGTGCCGCATGTTCTGCTGCTGGTGCAGGTGTCGGCTCTGCCGCTGGTGCTTCGTGTTGTGCAAACACCGAAATTGGCATTGTCAACATTGCTGCAACTAAAATCCCTTTCATCCGAGACCCCTTAAAAATGGTTATTAAAGATGTTTGCACGATTTGCACAGAATTTAAAGCGGATTGTTAGTTCTATTGATCTCGAGTTTAGACATTCCATCGTAATCGACTTTGATTCGAGGAAAACACTAAGTTCGTTATCAATGCTCCAATTTCCGTAATCCTGCCGCCATACGTTGCTAGATTATAGCAAACAAGTTTCCAATTTCAATGGAAAGGTCCTTTTTTCTCTAAAATTTTAGCGGACTACACGTCACATTGACCTGCTCTAAATAAGAACAGAGCTAAAAATTCCTATTTCACATTTGCATTTTAGTTCCGACAAGACAACTCAGGTGTCTCTTCAATAGACACACAACTGCTGGGAGCTTTGTAAGCATGCGACCAAGATTCAAATTTCGTTTCACACTTTTAATATTTTTTCTTTTTGCACAAGCATGTGGAGATTTATCGACCAAAGCTAATTTTTCAATTTCTATGCTCGGAGTAAGTAGCGCACCCTTAGGTGCTACTGGTGCTTACGAACCTCAGTCCGAATCATTCATAGTACAATCTATCACTTTGCAAGATAGCGACGGAACAAGTCATACGCTTTACGAAGGAACTAAAGCGTTCAGCATTATAGACCGTCCTCAGATTATTTATTCCGGAGATTTAGATACAGCATTGGAAGGCAAAGATGTTTCAAACCTAACTGTTGTGTTTAGCACTGCAGTGACAGCCAATAGTCGTTACGCAAAAGAGCTGAGCCTCACACTTGCTTCTGCAAGCACCAGCTACGCAGGACCTATCAGCATAGTTAAAGGGAAGGACTACAAGTTTTTGGTGAATGTCGCATGGCAAAACACTGTCACACGTGTGGACAAAGAGGACACTATAAGCGTACCCAGCCTATCGATGAGCGTCGAAAACTGAAATCTTAGTACTATCTGATTTGTTATGAGTAAGATGATGGTGCTCGAGGCCAGAATTGAACTGGCACGGAGATTACTCTCCACAGGATTTTAAGTCCTGTGTGTCTACCGATTCCACCACTCGAGCGTGGAGGCCATTGAAAGTATAAAGAATTCGATCCCCTGTCAAGGTTCTAATGTGGAGCCTTAGCTGCCATAATTTCATTCACCAATGCCGTCTTGCTCAATGTATAGTCTCTTCGCGATAAACCTGTCATGAGTAGCTTCAGCTTCAGTGCATTGTAACGTTCTACAGCAGATTTTGACTTTTGCAGAGCCTCGCGGAAAGCCAACATTCTGCGAGCATGGGGATAATCTTTAGGCACCAGGTGCAAGTGAACATAGTCTATCGCATGGTCTGGGCCGTAAAACGAAAAGAAATGGCGATTCTCGTCCGCTTGATCAGCAAACGCCTTGCCGATCGCATCGGCTTTATAAGTAAAACCAAGCTGTTCTAATTTTGCGATGACGCTCTTCAACTCCACTTCACCCGCATACTCCATCAGAATATCAAGCACCGGCTTCGCAAGCAGACCTTGAATGCTAGTACTACCGATGTGTTGCCAATGGAGATCGCCCATATTCCCCAAACAACGATGCAGCTCCTCACTTAGTTTTGCATAGGCTTGTGACCACTTAGGGCTATGCGCCTGCAGGCTCAGCCCCTTACGCATCAGACCCAATTCGTGTTCACGCAGCATTTTCGCAAGACGTCTCTTCGAACGCATACGCATGGCGATAAGGATATTCTCTCTAGCTCGTGCATCGATATCCATCTCGTGAAGGTCCGATGCTGCAAAGAAGCCCCACTCAGAGAATTCTGCATTGAGCTTTACTTCGTAAGACTCCGGACAGTCCGCCATAAAGTCGATGTAGACAACATGTGTGTCATTGACCGTAAACGAACCGTGTTGGAGGTATTCGAGAGTTTGAATTTGAAAATGACTTTCCTCAAAAAGCTCACGTCGGGCGCCATCATGGGGACTCTCGCCAAACTCGATCTTCCCACCTGGGTTAGACCACTGCTGATTAAATTTCTTCGTAAATTTTGCTAGAAAAACGCGATCATCCTTATCAAAGACGAACGCACCCGCAGCTGCGACGATTTTTGTCGAACTCATGGAACCCTCAGATGAAGATGGAATGGAAAGTGCTGAAAAAAGCAAAGTTTGACAAGATAGTCTATGCTAACAGCAAAGTCAAAGCACATTATGGCTTGCGGCGCCTACACAGACCCACCAAGAAAAGCGGCAGGAGAAAAGAAAGCGCTATAGCCCTTTGACCTCGACTGTTAGGCTGAACAGCACTTGCTTTGCCACAGGCTCCAAAGGACTGACTCTTTCCATCAAACATAGCAGGATCAGGATAGAGATAGAGCAGACCAGCCATATCATCAGCCCCCAGTCGTGTGTTACGACGACTACGTGAGTACCCCATAATAGCTCCGTAATTGGCGTGCGCATGTCCGAGGCCAATGCAGTGACCAAGTTCGTGTGTAAGTATGTAGAGCATATCGCTAAGGTTGACAGCATGATCTGCAACGTTGATATCACAGTCGACGATCGTCTTATTTTCAACATTCGGCAAAGCATAGGCTGCTGACGTCACATTCTTATCACGCTTCACGACAATCACATTTTTTTTGTCAGATGTATCTGGGGACACACTCGTATCTTCAACAAGCGCAAAGCGTAAGTAAGAACCCGGAACCTCATTCCACACATTGAACGCGTACAAGATCGCCTCACGCATTAAATCGTGATCGCTCAGCCCTATCCACCGTCCACCCAACACCTCATCAACAGCACGCAAGCTCGGTGCACTTCCATCCCAGTAAAACGTAATTGTCGGAGATTGCGGAGATACCGGGAGCCTTGCTTCTTTTGGTCCTGATAGAAGCACAAATGCATAAGCAGAATGACTTAGAAAACTGAGCAAGAGGATGAAAATTCGCAATGGCATACTCTCGATGGTTTGACATCATTATAACGCAAGAGCGAAGTGTCGTGTATCAAGATTCCGCTTTGACCATTCGGTTTACATTTTTCCCAACGTGACTTCACCGTCTTTCATTGCTTTTCTAAATCGAAAAGACTATACGAGCGTCGGCCTTTTTTTGCAAAGCCTGTCCAACCATTCATTTTGAGGATTTTCATGAAACAGATCATTCAACTCTTCCTTCACATTATTCTTTTCCATTTAATGACCACCCCACTCAAAGCGGGGTGTGTTTCATCAGGTCACGAAAACGGAGTCCCCCAATGTGAAGCGGAGGACTATGCAATTACGCAGTATTCCTTGGATATAGAGCAATTCAAAAGATTCAATACTGTTGGCTCCCAACAAGGCGCTGTATGGGCCTCAGACGAAAGAAAAGGATATTTGGCATACGGCCCATACCTAAGATTTGATTACCCAGGCGATATTTTAGTCAAATTCTACTTCGAAGCGAAAACAAAATCTGAGTTTCACATGTATAAGTTCGGTCAGTATCCTTGTCCAGGCTTTGATCGCGACGAATTTGCGCTTGATCTTGTTGCAGCTGAATCCAAGCAGCTTGCCAAAAGAACGTTTAACCTACGAGAATTTGAAGCGTATTGGGCTGAGCATCCGGAAGAAGGAGGCCTTCGTTTCCACTATAAATTTCACGAAGGCATTGGTCTTTCTCCAGAAGGCTCACATGTTCACCTCAGCACCAGCATTCAAAAACCAATATCGAATTTCGAAGCTCGAGTGTACATCAATTCCGAATGCCTTGATATGACACTTCAAAAAATTGTGATCATTTACACAAGATATTAATCTTTTTTAAAGAAAGTCTTCTATGCTCTGCAATATTCATAGATATTTATTCATTTTTGGATTTTTCGTCCACAGCGCTGTAAAAGCTAATGAAGTTGATGATTTTGAACACCAAATCGACAAAACTCTTTCTGAATACTGGGACTTTACTCGAAAGTACGTCGAAGCAGAACGTCAGATCATTGCTCCATCTCAGATTCAACAAGGCATTCAAAATGCAATAGCAAATGCGCAGATAGATCTAAACCGTTTCATTGATCGCTACCACAACTCTAATGATAAAATTGAGAAAACTCTACTCGCCACCAACCTTAGCATCAACCGCTTCGAACACTATCTAGAAAACGAAACTTATGACTTGCGATCATTGGAGAACTTGATTTCTGAAAGAATGCATCTCGCCGACTTTTCGGCCGATTTAAGTAACGAAGCAATTCTTTTTTCTGATTTTTTAAGCGCTTTAAATACATACAACACACACAGCTCTAATTTCTGCACCAGACTAATCCCGACACTCCGAGTAGATCAAATAAACCTCTCATCACCTCCACATATTGAAGATCTACAATACCAAAAAACCAATCCCGCTAATTTTCTGAATGAAGATCCCGTAGCGCGATCCGTCGCTATTGCGTCAGGAACAGCCGTGCTAGCGACGTCTATTGTCATCTACGCAGCTATTAAAGGGATTAGTTTTGCCTCTGCAGCTTTGACTCTTTTTACGATAGAAAGCGATGCTGCCGGCTCTATCCTTTTAACAACAAGTGGGCCAGGACTTATTATTTTTGCAGTTGTAGCTTTTGCTACGATTGTTACTGGCATACTCATAGCTGAGCATGAGAATAAAAAACGTGAAAGAAGAGCTCGCAGAGCAATGGATCATCTTAAAGATGAAACAAGGAAAGCGCAACAATGGTTCCATGAAAACCGCATAACAGACCACGAATACCAACGCTTGGCCCAACCTATTTGCGCACAAAGCGAAGAGCCCGGAGAAACATCTAAGAAACATCAAAGTGTAATCTTCAAGTTCCGACAATCTATAGAACAAATCATAAAATCAGTAGCTATTAAGCAAGAGTTTTTCATACAGCAACACACTATTCTCAAAGAGAATATAGAAGCTATGGACCAAAGTATCGCCAATTACAAAACACAGCTTTCTAAGCAGATCAGCAAAGAACTCATCACACACCACATAGAAAAAATACATTCGCAACGAAAAATATCAAAAGCTTGGAATTACTACCACACTAAAATAAAGAACAGGTGGAACATTTTCTCACAAGCTCTTGATGAGCTCGACTCATGTGCAGTCATTGGCGAACATGCGAATATTTCCATAAAAAACATCGAACTTGAAACACAACACTTATTGAATATCACTAGTGACAATCTAAACAGAGAAGACAGCTTTTTTAAAGAGATCCCTCGCCTTGTAGCAAGCATGAAGCAGCGGATTATCCAAAGCGCTAACCTTTGTTCAGATAGCGCAAAAAAGGGAGATGAGGATGAAGTTTCTCTTCCCTTTTTTACCATCTAAAAATGGATCCTATATGAATATCATTATTTTGTTTTTAATTTTAATATCACCACTAAGCACTCTGGCAAACGATCAACATCATATTCACCATACATATAAAGCAGAGACTTTAACATTTGAATTGAACTACCATCTTGATGGCAAACATAGGGAAGGGTTAATTCCAAACATCAGTCGCAACCGAATGTTAGGGAAATTACGCGCCCCTACTATAGATCCGTCGAACAATATTGATGTCGATATAAAAACAAGAACTAATGAACTGCAAAAAATTTCTGACGACCTTCTCAGAAAAAGCAAGCTTAAAAAAATCGAGACCAAAAACCCAGACCTTCTTCGACGACTTTCGAAAACCGAGAGATCCAACGCATCCAAAGAGAAATCAGAAACTCTCCCATCAAAGAAACTTCAAATCATTGAAGAAATCTCCACCTTTTTGGAACAAAAAAAATATCTTGACGCAATACATCACCTCGCGATAACCAATGATATTCTTGCCAATCCGGATGATGAGATAATTGCTGAAAAGTATAAATGGCTAGTCGAAACCTATTTTGAATCGGGCATACTACGCCTGCCATCTTTAAGTAACCATGCTCCTCTAGTGCTTCGAACTTCAGTGAATCGCACGGAGACAGAGATTGAACGCTATCTCCTCAATCTCTGCATAGCTCATCACTCCGAATCATGTGTAGATATTTACTCAAATATCGCTATTTTATCGGTACTCGATAGTAAGCAAGTTCTCGAATTCAAAAAACTCGCCAACCTGCTAACAAAATCACCTGCTAAAGTAGCCCATTACGTTGAAGATAGGGTTCGCAACTCACCAAACTTAGACAAACTACGCAGAGCATGTTCTTTTAGTGAGAGCTGCCCGGTTATCATCACTGAACTTATTTCAGCACTTCATACTCGATATATTGTCAATGATCCAAATCTTACAAAAATTTTCCAATTGCAAATCACAAAATTGATTCAAAATGAATCCATTATCAAAAAGGACTTATGATAAACATGGCTAGCAAGACAAAAACCTTATTCCTTCTCATGTTCCTAAGTATCTATAGCTGGTCGAAACCATCTTTTGGTCAGCTATTTTTGGGTCAAAATCTATTGCAATGTGAAAGCCATTCCGGACATTTTCGCAATTGCATACTTCAACATCCTATCATTGCAGCTAGAATGCCAACAGAGGTCTTGTTTTCAATCTCATACACATATCAATGCAGCGGAACAGACCTAACGATCGGAATCGAACAGCAAGATCAAACGGATCCTACTCTTCATACCTTAAAAAAAGGGAGCCATACTTTAAGCTTCAGTGGCTTCGGCCCACTTCAAGTTGTCGACAAAAAACCACGCTTGACCTTGATCGGTCAATTTGCAAACGATTGCACAGTTCGGATCGATAAAATCGATCGCGATATTTCACTCACTACGCAAGAACGTATAACAGATAAGATAGCTCATATTGAGTCCTTCCTACATCTCCTTTCAGAGACTAAAAAGCTTTCCATGCTGAGTGAAAGCATTCTTACACTTGCAAGCAAAATAGATATTTCGAGCTTAGGTTCTCTACTTATCACTCTCCATGCTAGTACTTTATCCACTCGAAACTCTTATCTTCGAAAGGGCTTGCAAAATGAGATGCAGGCCATAGATCGAATACTACTTAATCTCGAAGCTACTATTTGTGATAATCCGGCATTACGCGATCTTGCAAAGCAGCTTTGTAAGATCGAGGCTACACCTGACAATACGGACAATGATTTAACAGCACCCCTAAAACAATTTTCCTTGGAAAACGAAAACATAATTGTCAAACAATCCGCTCTTATCGGAAAAGAAATTACGGACACTTTCACTCTTATCAGCTATGCAAGCCAAGCAACTCAAAATCTGTTCCACAAAAAAGTTTGCGCATTCAACAACAATGAATGCGTATCTGAATCTATCAAATCTTTATGCCATGAGTTTGAAAAAAATGAACAATAGATTTTCTTTCTATCGTATATACAAGATTTTCTTCCTTCAGCTTTTCCTTATTTTTGCCCAACAAGTTGAAGCTTGCCAGTTCGTATTCTCAACTCAGGAGGACAACTCTGGGTCAAAAATGCACTTTGCTGTACGTCAGGAAAAACGATCGTGCCGACCAGAACATTTTTCAGATTTCTATAAGTCGCTTGATACTCCAGCTGCACAAGAGTTTTTTAGGCGTTCCGTGCAGGATTATTTTTCACGTTCAGATCGGGAGAATTGGAAAGCGGTCTACAGTTCGCAATATGACTTACCCGATACCAAGACCAAAAAGATCATGGTTTTTGATGCACCAAAAGCACCAGTCAAACAGGAGCCTCTCAAAGAATTTAGTCAAGCTTTTGCAATCCATTTCGATCCTACAAAAATTGGTAGACCGATAGCATTGGATACACGTGAGCATGGACGTTTAGAGAGCTTTGATAAGTACTTTGAATCTTCCGATGGAAGCAAAGTTGTGGGTACGGGAATGGCTCTCTTGATTATCGCAAAGTCGGGTCTAGCTGAGGATATTGGTAAAACTTTTGAAACTGCCATAAACTCTGTTCTTATTAGCACACGACCGCTCGACAGAGAGTCCGCCAGGCAACAAGCTGATTTTATAGAATCGGTATTCAGTAGTCTCAGAGCTTTTCAAAATAAAGTGCTCCAAGATTTCAATGATCGCAAGATTCGATCGGACCTACTGAATACACAAATTCATATGAACTTTCTTGAGATCGACCGCGAAACTCAAACCATTGAACGTCAGGTCGAAGCAAAATTTGCGCAATTGGAAGACCTGACGAAGTCCTTACGATCAGGTGAACTAGCTGAAAAGTTGGCTCATAAAGCCAAAAGATGTAATGAAGATTTTGAAAATGTAAGGGCTGCTTCAAGAAAGCTTTTGGAAGATGGTTTTGCACGAAATCCTGAATTTCAAAGACGCGAACTCTTCATGCTACGGACCTCCGAAACGAGTAAGTCCGAGGTTTATGAGGTGCCTTATGAGCGCTCCTATAATTTTAAAACTGAGCGGACCAGCAACGAAGGTGAAAAGCTTGCAGTGGGTCTTGCTCAGCGTAATACGGCAGCTGACAAGCTAGCTCTATCTCAGACCTTACAGATGACTGGCATCCAGGCTTTGGAAGCTGCAGATAGAAGTCTAGATCTTGCGGATGAGCATTACCACGGAGGAGATATCGAGGCTGGAGACATTGCCTTTGAAATCGCAACGGGACTGCTCGATG
>CAZWOL010000044.1:0-24463 GCA_964635325.1 uncultured Pseudobdellovibrionaceae bacterium | reverse complement strand
AGGCTATATGTTTGGCTTTTAGGAATTTGAGTAAAGCTTACTAAGCAAGGCTATACTCATAAGATTCAAATTCAAGTTCATCCACTCCTAGTATGGACATTATGCAAAATCCTTTTTATTCAAAGACAATAAGCCAAAAATATTCCAGCTATTCAATAGAAGGCTCATAATTCCAAAACACGGATTTCCAACCATATAGAGGATGGGAACAAAAAGGAGTGCAGGAAGATGCAAAATAGCAAGCAATACAGTTCTTTTTTTTAAAGATGAGAACATAGATAATATTGTACCAATGGAAACTATGAGGCCAAGAATCCCAGCCATTGCTAGCGACAAAGCATCCGTTCTGTACTGAACAACATTCTCTCGTATCACCAATAAAAAACAAACTCCGCTTTGTAGCAAACAAAGCAAAATTCTTAAACCCATAGAAGAGTGTTGCAGGTAATTCATTAAGGTTCCACCGGAATTTTCTATCGAGAAAGCGTGAGGGGTTTATCGCTCTTGATCAGAACACGAGTCACAACATTCTTGGGTTCGGGTACAAGCAAGATGGACTGCAGGCCACCGAAGGTATAGAGAAAACTCTTGCCACTCTCCAAATGCAAGTGTTTGACTTCGGTGGCCTTCTGATCAAACACATTCACATCACTGGCTTTCGCTCCAGCTTCCAATTCAAAACTAAGAGTTTGTGGTAAATCTGTAGCTTGCAGCGTCACACTGTGAGCATCTGCAAGTCTGATCACAGCATTGCGTCCAAGAGTAATGCTTTTGCCGTTAGGCAACTCACTCACATCAAAGATTGCGGAATGTGCATGAAGCAGGGGAGCTAGACTTAAGAGCCACAGCATTAGAAGCTTCTTCATCTCATCTCCCCGTTATTGATGACATCGTGGGGCTCGGGGTGACGAACCCAGATTTTTCAATGAGCCTTATGCATCCATTGTAGCATGAGCTGCTTTTTTGGTGGGAGCTTTCGCAACAGGTTCGTCTGCAAGATTTGCGTTAGAACCTTTTGCTGAAGACACGGACTGTGCTTTCTCAGTTGGGAAAAACTCTTTACGCAGTTCTTGTTCAATCTGAGCACAGATTTTTGGGTTTTCACTCAAATAGGCTTTAACACCTTCACGACCCTGACCGAGTTTTTCTTCACCATAAGAGAACCAAGAGCCTGCTTTCTTGACGATGCCCTTGGTAGTTGCGAGATCAAGAATGTCACCGATGCGAGAAATACCTTCATCAAACATGACATCAAACTCTGCAACTTTAAAAGGCGCAGCCATCTTATTCTTAACAACTTTGACTTTCACTCGGCTACCGATCGCATCTTCACCCACTTTGATGGAAGACTGACGACGTATGTCCAAACGCACAGAAGCATAGAACTTCAAAGCGTTACCACCTGTTGTGGTCTCTGGGTTGCCAAACATCACACCGATCTTCATACGTAGCTGGTTAATGAAAATAACCACACAACGTGAACGGGAAATCACACCTGTCAGCTTGCGCAGGGCCTGGGACATCAGACGGGCCTGTAAGCCAACATGATGGTCACCCATATCACCGTCCAACTCTGCTTTAGGTGTTAGAGCTGCAACAGAGTCAACGACAACAACATCGACTGCGTTGCTACGAACAAGCATTTCGACGATTTCTAAAGCTTGCTCACCAGTATCTGGCTGCGAAAGCAGAAGGCTTTCTAAATCGACACCGATTTTCTTGGCGTATGCTGTATCCAGCGCATGCTCAGCATCGACAAAGGCGCAGGTGCCTCCACGCTTTTGCGCTTCAGCAATCGCATGAAGCGTCATTGTTGTTTTACCACTTGATTCTGGACCATAGATTTCGACAATGCGCCCCTTGGGCAAACCACCTGTGCCCAATGCTAGGTCCAAAGAAAGACAGCCCGTAGGAATCACCTCGACGGCACCAAAGTTTGATTCGTTGCCAAGCAACATAATCGCACCCTTGCCAAATTGCTTTTCAATCGCGGCAACTGTGAGATCTAAATTTTTCTTTTTTTCTTTATCATCAATCATCTGTACATTGCTCATGAACTTGCTCCATTCTTTTCAAAGTGTCCCAATACCGCTTCTGTCTGACAAATACGATAGCTGCATTCGCATCGTCACTGTGGTACTCATTAGTGGCATCCAAACTGCGCGTCTCGCTTCTCAGCGCCTTGCTATCCTATCCGTTAGACAGAACCTAATACACGCCGTGTATGAGGTCAAGTTGTTAAATACCAAACTCTCTCATATCTTCAACGGCTAACATGCTTGCGCCTACGACGGCGAATGGCATGAGAAACATTTGCCCGCCTGGCAGAATTAACCACAAACCCAAACCTGTAACTGACCAAAAATGAGTCATCACAAAATGCAATCGTTTCTTAAATGACCATTTCTTGCGAGCAAGAGTCAGATCATAGAACTCCCAACCAATGAAAAACGCTGCGACCAAAGGTGAGAGAATATTGATGCCTGGAACAAAAAGAAGAACCATCGACACACCGATGATGAACAGCACCTTCTTCAGCTCCTCTTTCATAAGACGAAAGCTATCCCACAAACTTGTTTCATCCTGAACTCGACCTGTCAAATCCTTTTCAACCGCAGCTGACACAACCTCATATAGCGGAATTGCAAGCACATTCAAAAGCAACATATAAACAACCAAGCTCATAACAAAGAGCACAAAATACAGCATCGCTTTTGCAACATAGTAAAAGGCGAGCATCCACCACACCTCAGGTTTTGCAAAGAGAATCAGAGCAAAAATCTGATCATGGTAGTGAAACAAAACCCCCCAACAACTCACAAGCACAAGCATACTAATCGCCACAGGAAGCATAAGCAGCACAAAGTAACTGGGATGCTCACGCAACCATCGAAAGCCTCGCACATAGGAGTTAAACCCTCGAGATAGCTGTGAAAAAGCAGAAAACACACCGTCCATTATCACTCCACAGCTTAGGGATTGACGCCAAAATACCGAGACAAAGACTATGACTTTCAGACTCTATAAAATCTCAGTAAGCATTATCGTCTCTTTGTGGACAACTGCCAACCTTGCACAAACGGTGAAAGCAAATGCGGGTACAGCACCTTTGCCACAGGGCATACTTTTACCTTGGCACTACGCAGAACCAGGCAGCGGTTGGGTAGAAGAATCTCAGCAAGCTCTCAACCAAGCACACGCTCGTCTTGCGGATGCTTTTTTCTCTCAAGCTGAAAGTCTTGATCGCTATCTTTCCAATAATGCGCAAAACTCTTTGCTCAGCAAAGAACAACGCAAAAGCCTTGGAGAAGTACGCATCGGAACGCTTCGCAGCCCATCACGAGAGACTTTAGTTATAGAACCTGCACTCTGTTCGTTTGCTGACAAATTTTGGATCTTCATTACGATCAGCGACTTCACACGCCAACATTTTCTGGGAGCAGAAAACCTCCTCACCCCCAAAGAGCCATGGCTAAAAAAAAGCGGTCGCAAAAGCCTCAAACCACTGCTTGCACAAATCACCAGTGAGCTATGGACTCGCAGCGCTACTCTTAGCGCAAGTCTAGTTAACGTGAGCAACGATGACACTTTGGAGATAAGCCTCCGCAGTCGCAACAGTGTTACACGAGTGAACCAAGCCTCTCATCTCTGCTTAAATATGATAGCCAGTCAAAAACTTGCTCAGCAGGGTTGGAAAATCCAAAGCACCAATGACCAAGAGCATTTGCGCATACTGCGCCAAGTCTTTCTACCTCTAAGCAAACTTACACGAGCCACACGTCACCTGCTTATAGACTGGAATGGAAGCCCAGCAAGCACCACTACATCTGATGAAATGACCTTTCAAACTCAGCTCTCAATGACGGAAGCGGTCTTTGCACGCGAGGCAAAGACGCTCGGCCCGATGTCATGGAAACTCAAAAATGTGGAAAACCGCGTCGTTTTAGATTGGGACAATGCATTGGTAGACACTCTCAAAAAAGAAAAAAGCTCTCTCGCAAAAGCGGACCTCCCACGCGTCGTCAAAGTCCAACAGGCTTGGGCCTACCTCGATAGAGGTCGCGCTTGGGGTCTAACCATGAACGAACGCATGGAATCAGGAACCACGACAAATCCCATAATGGGGCATGTGGTCGGATTTTTTGGGCCTGAACAGAAGCTCAGCAACGCTCTTGGTGATCCGGTCTATGAAGGAGCTATTCTTTACATTCGCAAGGGCCAAGCTCAAGTTCGGGTCGGAGATACCTTTACATTTGATCCCACAACGTTTCCTAAGGCTCTGCCGACTAAATAAGATCTTCTAATTTGATTTGTGGAATTCGCGGCGAAGGAGGAGGCGTTTCGTCCCTGCTCGGCGTCAGGGCCCAATGGATTGGATAGCTGACATGTGCGTTCTTTAACGCACTGTCTTCAATCACTTTCTGAGAGAAAATCATATAAGCTTCTTTCGCTTGGCGGGAAATTTCCAAGTCATAAAGCTCATCCGTAGACTTTGCCGTTTTAGAGGGGCTTGCCATATTTTTACCTTTTTAGAAGCAGACTATTCTTGGCGAGAGCTTTCCACTCTCGTATAGGAGAGTCTATAATGGAAAAAAGGCTCGGCAGATATGGAAAATAAAGATTCAAAGTTGGAAAAAGTGCTCGTCATCGACGACGAAGGCGACTTGAGTGAGCTCGTGGAAATTGCGCTGCGTAATGATTTCGTAAGCGAGGTTGTTTTCGATGGACGTGAAGCCTTAGTCAAATTGCAAGATTTCAAACCCAAGCTAATCATTACCGATGTTTATCTTCCTACTGCAGGTGGGTTAGACTTCATCGATGAAATTCGCAAGCTCTGCCCTGCGCCGATCATCGTTGTTTCCGGCACTCGACTCCCTCGCAAATTGTCATTTTACCAAAGCAAGGGCATTGCTGCGATTATGATCAAGCCCTTCACATTGAAGGACCTGAAAGCAGCAATACAAAAGGCCTTAGCAAGCTATCCCCAATTCATCTAGGCTTTATTCCACATACTACAACAATTAAATCCCAAGCACTGTGGACACAGCACTCCTCGCTCTCTTCACCCACTGAAAGGATCACAGCTATCTATTACGCCTGCGGTTTTTGTACTTGCTGTCTTAGCTGACCCAACACATTGGTTAGAATTTCAGGATTCTTACGGATAATCGTAAATGTAGCAGCTGTTGCAACAAGTAGACTCGGCGCACCTAGCACAACAGGGTTTGCAGCTAAGAACACAACCCCAGATGCTGCTGCTGTAGCCATCAAAAGAAGTCCAGCCTGACGCAATGAAAATGCATCTATAACTTTAAATCGGACAAGTCCCAGCGCCTTGATGTTAGCAGTATGAAACTTACTGTAATACCTAAACATGTCAGACATAGGTTGTACCGTCTTATAAGTAAAGGACTCTCGGACATTCCTTCCATCACCAACCCAAGAACTTCCGTAAGCAGGTTCTGCAAAACCTTCAAAGTGATACCATTTACCCGTCAGCTTAGAAAAAGCAGCCGTGATCCGTTCAGATATAACTTCTGTACGACCACCAGGGGCAATTTCTACTTCAGTCCGAACAAAGAAAGAACGAATGTGTTCAATCCCAAGCTGGGTGAGTTCCTCTTTTTTGCTGTCGGGAAATTGTGTTGAAGCATAATTTAAAAAATTATCTTTTTGAATAGTTACTCCAAACTCCAATAGGACTTTTGCGTATAAATTATCGATGTCGACGTACCTGTAGGCCGCTAACATATAGTTATCAACAAAATTCGTAACATAAGGAGAAGCAAGAGACCCTACTGCAGAAAAACCAGAAAAAACTCCTACTCCTGGTAAAGACAACCAGGAGGCATTTTCATCTTTTTCTTGCGTATTGATGTCAGACTTAGCTTGGGCAGAACTCAGTCCGCTCATGCTCAATGAAAGTGCGATAGAGAAGAAATGTCTTAGCAAGTGACTCTTTTTCATGACTGATCTTTCAATTCTTATTGTTTACTATATGAATGAGGCTTCGAGATGGATATCTTGTTAGCAGTGATATGTCAATTGCTAGAGCGTTTCTCAAAGCTGCTTCACAGCGCCTATCCACGCTTGATGACACGCCCCGCGAAAATCCTGGCAGAGACCCTCTAAGAATGCTAAGAAACAGCCCATCACAGGGGAAATACCAAGATGATCGAAATCACCAAGACTATAGAATGGGATATGGGCCACCGTGTTCCTAATCACAAACACAAATGCCGCAACCCGCATGGGCATCGCTATCGCTTAGAAGTCACTATCAGTGGCATAGTTTCCCAAGAGAGAGGAACTAGCCAAGAGGGTATGGTTCACGATTTTGGGGACATCAAGGCGTGCATGCTTACAAAGATCTGCACACGTCTCGACCATTGTTTTATGGTCAGCGAAGAAGACCCCATCTTTGTACCTCTCGCTAAAAACGAGGCCAAAGATCTGAACATTCTGATTGTCCCATTTATTCCTACTGCGGAAAATATCGTTGTTTGGTGCTACCAGCAAATTCACGATAGCTTTCCTCCACATCTTCAGATACGACGCGTGCGTCTCTGGGAAACACCCACATCCTGTGCGGAATACATCCCCTAAATCATTCGCGTCAACGCGGTCTAGAAGCACTCACATTGAAGAGTTTTGCAGTTGTATGTGTCATTAGCTCTGTGAGTGGTAAAAGCGTGATAATCAAAGCATCTAAGAACCACATGTTATCGGCCCTTTGTTCGGGATCAAAAAAAGCAAGCAGGCTAAACAACAGTAAGTAGTGCCACAGATACGCAAGAAAAAAGTGACGATTGATCGCAAGCGAACTGATCCCTTGCGCCACCCTAGAAGCAGCCAACAGCTTCTGAACTTGTGGACACATCGCAAGCCGCATGAGACTCATCCAAAAAAGCATGTGAGACCAAAACACCCATGGCTCTTGGCGAAAGCTATAGCAGGACCATCCATCACCAAGTTCGGTTCTAAAATAACGATCTCTAAAAGAGAAGAGAGCAACCAACACCAATGCAATCAGAGGATATTCCCAGCGTCGCAGGTGCAGACTTAGACCGCTCTTCTGTTCAAGCTGCACAAAATTTCCGAGCAAGAGTCCAAGCCATAGCAAAGCCACCCACGGTAAAAGCGGCCAATCTGCGTAATCCTCAGGACAGAGACCAAACAGAATTTGTCGGAGCCAAAACGGCAAATCCCATACATTTTGCAGCTTCCACAAAGGTAGACAGAGCATGAGAACAGAAATAACTATGAAAAGTCGTCTCACATGCAGAGACTGTTTGAGTATGCAACGCCCACTCAACCATCCGACAATAATCAGAGGATAGATATCCCACTGGAAGACCCAAAGCGTTTTTTCTTTGAAATAGGTACAGAGCCAGAACAGGATCCAACCCACGAACATAAAATAAGGCAACCAACGCGTTTTACTGTCGCCATGTTCTTTGCGACCAAAAAGAAATGATGTCATGAATACGATAACAAATCCTGAAAACGCAAAGACACGAGCATAATCATTCATGAACCTCCAAATCGCAGTTGGCAGAGGACGTGGAGGCCCCGATGGATCCAACCATATAGCCCAAGAAGCATGGAAAATAATGATAGCTTGAAAGGCTAAGAGTCGAATCCAATCAAAAGCGTAGATACGTTCCTTCACTTACAAACCTTAGACAGCATTGTTAGCTGCGAAAGCCGCACGCGCTCGCATAAGACCACCAATGAGTCCCGATAAACAAGCAACCGCAGACGTCACAGGCAGCACAGGTAAAATTTTCTTCATGAAATAGTCCATGTAAGACTTACGTTTTTTTGTTGGAAATGAGACCTTGTGTAACTCCAACATTGCAAGCCTTCCTAAAGCTAAGAAGCGCTCAGGATCCGCAAAACTTAGCACAACACTTTCCTTCAAGAGACGCATGTTTGCGATCACTCGCATGATATGCGAACGCAAACAACGTTCGTCACATCCCTCATACTCAACAAGCTTGCCTTTAAGACTTGTGAGCAAGTCATGATCAAGATATTGCTCATCTAACATATCAAGTATGCGCATGCGTTCTTTACGAACTTCTGGATCTTCGTAGATCTGCTGTGCATATAAATAGTCTTGCGTCTGAAACCCAATAGTCTGATCCTTACCCTCATCCATGACAGCTTTGGAGAAGCTCCCCTTACTGTAATTCAGTATCGCTTCTAACAAGCTCTCGCATCGATCAAACTTCTCAAGCGAGCAGGAGACTATGTCTTTGCTTTCAAACATGTTGTTCAAATCACTGAGGTTGCCCCCTGTCTGATGAAAGAAAATTTCTACAGAAGAATTTTTCTTCGCTCGATCAGATAGAGAATTAACATGCACACCGAGACCGGTGAGTGATTTCATGGAACCACCTGCATCAAACTCCTGTTTGAAACGAGATTCTTCGAACGAAAACCTAGCTCCAACATACAATTCGCCACCTGTGTCAATCAGACTTACATATTGGGTTCCACATTCTTCACGAAAGGCTCGGGACTCTTTCTCTGCTGAAGCAGCAAGAGAAGAATCCGTGAGCATTTTCTTTTTCACTCGCACATGGTGGTGCAATACATAGGTACTGGTTAACTTGGTGTCCCTAGCCCGAATTACAAATTTTGCCAACTCACTGTCACTATTCAAAACCAGCGATCCTGGCACACCAAAATCCATTTGAACCTGAAACTGTCCCCAATCTTCAACTTTATTAAATTCTGTAGCCACCTGAATCGCTGGGATCTCCAGAATCTTCCCCGTCATACAACGATTCACTTTATGTTCGAGCTTGAGGGCATCGTAACCATTACCTAACAGTGCGGGATACTCCATTGTATGAGCCCATGCTGAATTTATTGGTTGCAAGATAGAACTCAGTCCTAGGAACCAACATAAAATCCTCATCACTGCCCCCTCGAGCCTACGTCAATTCAATTGTAAGTATTATCAATTCAATATTAGCCGCTTCATGATAAGATTTTCATAAGAAACGCATGAAGGGGAGATCAAAAAATGTCCAAGATGCAAACGATTCTTTTGCTTCTCAGTCTGGCAACAACATCCTGTCTACACAAAATTCCACAAGAAGAAACTCAGACAAGCAACTATGACACCGGTCCCAAATTTATTCAAAACGCTGACTCACGAACACCTGCCCAATACCCTTCAAGCGACCCAAGCTGCACTGCAGATAGAGCGTTGAAGAATCTTGGAACTGTACCTATTTCCATTGAGGGTACGGAATCACAGGAAACCGTTGAGTTCAATTTTGAAGGCGTATCAGGAGACGGACTAAAGAACCAATACAATGAAGGGGTGATTTCAAACTATAGATGGGACGAAACCTATAATGACTGCCAATCCAGCGATCTAAGAAACTTCAATTGCATACGTTCTGAAGTCAGCGAAACAGACTTAGGGGGCAATGTCCTTATTTGTAAGATCCCTTCAAATGGTTTTCCAATCAAAAGTCTTGAAAATGCAGCCCTCGTCACTCTTGCTGGATTCATGAAAACTATACGCACTTATATGAATGCCTCGCAGGATATAGTTCCATCAAAAAAAATTGGCATCTCTCTGTTTCCAAACTTTGTTCGCACCTTTCATCTTATCGACGGAACAACTGAGATTCGCTACGATGTGGACAATGCTCGTTACACAAATCGCAATCGCAAAGACTGGGCTTCTATTCTGGAATTTTTGCCACATAGCAAGGAGCTTCTGCGCAATAAAAAATACCAGGAATACTGGCTACAGTTTGGCGTAATCAGTCATGAAGTCGGACATCATATATTTGCAGAACGTGTACCAAAGTTGAAAGTTGGTTGGTCTAGTCTAGTCAATGCTTCTGGTCAGGAAAGTGTTATTCATGATTCCTATTACAGCAGCCGTCCAGTACAAATGCGAGATGTCGATATGACAAACGTTGTCAGTGCTCTTGATGAAGGATATGCTGACCTAGTTGCGCATTTTACATTTTCGTCTGCAATCAACCCATACTTCCAAATCAATTTGGGTCGAACCAGCGCATCACGCAAAGTCAATGCTTCTCAAATCGAGATCCAACGCAACAACCAAGAAGAAAAAGCACTAACAGCACCCGTACTCAAGCACTTCTTCAGTCGCAAGCGTACCTATCCACCTGCAAATACCGCAAGCCCAGATCACCAAGATGAGCATGCCATCGGTGCAATTGTAGCAAACGCTCTCGATAGTCTTTTTGGCATTAAAGTAGGCCATAGCCCCCAGAATGACAAGACCCTAGAGAAATACCGTTTGGTCAATCAATGGCTCACAGAAATTGAAAAATTATATCTCAGTAAAAATGAATTTTACGAAAAAATGCCACAGACTGGATATAACAAAGACCCACTCAGCTATATGAGCGGTCCTGCAAAATTCCTTGAAGATGCGATGTTTGCAGCATTGCCTTTCGCATACAACGCAAATGGCGCACTTAGCAAAGATCAATGCGAAACCTTAGAACTCAAATTCCCATTATATGTTCAAAAATGGCAAGGTCTTTATAAATGTGAATGAAACGGGAGAGTGCGCATGGCAAGTGTGAACTACAAAAGCTACCTAAATTTGGAAAAAATTCTTTCTGCACAGGACCCTCTGTCTCCAAACGAACATGATGAGATGCTGTTTATCATCATCCACCAAACCTATGAGCTTTGGTTCAAGCAGATGCTTCATGAAGGTCAACATCTTCGCGAGCTACTTTTTGCTAACGATACGTTTGCAGCACTCGCAACTTTGAAGAGAATGCTTAAAATTCTCAAAACGATGGTCGGACAAGTCGACATACTAGAAACCATGACACCCGTTTCATTTCAGGCCTTTCGTCATCGTCTCGATACAGCAAGTGGTTTTCAATCCTGGCAGTTTCGTTGCTTTGAGGCCTTGCTAGGCATCAAAAACAAAGAACGTCTCCGCATGCTTCCAGAAAACTCTACCGAGTATAAGGAATTTCTTAGCTACCTAGACGCTCCAAGTATCTTTGATGCCTTCTTGGCCTCACTCAAAATTTCTGGATATGCTATACCTTCTGAAATTCTTTCGCGTGATCACGCTACACCCTACGAGGGTGACGCACGCGTGCAGGAAATCATACTGAGTCTCTACAAAAAAGATGAAGCTAAGATGCTTCTTTGCGAGCTTCTTGTTGATATTGACGAGGGTGTTCAAGAGTGGCGCTACAGACATGTGAAGATGGTGGAACGAACCATCGGAGACAAAAGCGGGACTGGTGGTAGCCTTGGTGCACGCTACCTACAGTCCACACTTGCCAAACCAATCTTTGTCGATCTTTGGCGCATTCGCGACGGATTATAAACGCTCAAACATTGTTTCAAATGGATTTGCGAGCAGAAGAACTTCTTTTTCTAAGCCTTCTGCAACTTTCTTTTTAAACAATTTCTTTGGAGCCAGACCTGGTTTGGAAACCGTGGTAAATTTATTGAACGTAACCTGAAACTTATTTCCATTACGCTCTACACTGATTGTCAAACTAACGGCCTGAGTATTGTTTGCATAACCGTCTGCAACCTTTGATACCATCACCCCTTCATACGAAACTCTATCTTCATCCGAGACCAACTTGCCATCAAAGCTAATAGTAATGCTACCATGACCAGTGTCGTAGCCACGATCCACAAATCGGAAGCGTGATCCTTCCATACCGTTCACAGACGTTTTTTCTTCACGAGAGACCGTACCAGTGCTTCTAAGAACCTGCATCATCTGCTCACGCACTTCGCTTGTTGATTTTGTAGATTCAAATGTACAGGTACGAGTTCCATTAAACGAGTAGTCACTACTTTCTGCTTCACTCACTTCAACATCTGCACAGTCTACTGATTGGCCAAAAAGATTTGAAGTCAACGCGGAAAATCCTAGCACCAAGGCACTAGCAAAAACTCCTAGCTTCATAAGAGGTCTCCTTGAATTTGAATTTAAAGAAATTAATTCTACCTCTGTCATAAACCCATGGCAGTTTGAAGTCTAGAGCGTCAAAAAATCTTTTTCAAACCGAGATAGCACGCAGAATAGCACGAACTGGAGAGGCATCAGCGCTTTCGAGCTTAAGAGGCAAAGCAATAAGTTCGTAGAGACCTTCTTTAACATGATCCAAAACTATCCCTTCGAGAACAGCTAGGTCATACTGCGCAATCATTGCATGCGACTCCATCATTTTGGAGTCTGCAGGATCGACAGATGGTGTATCAATACCAACGAGAACAACTCCTTTCTCATGAAGGTAATGAATGAGTTCTGGAGAGAGGGAATTAAACTGATCGGACCATACATCTGGCTTGTAGGATCCGGTATAAAAAAGCACACGAGGAGCCAGGATAGATTGCTTTGCAATATCCTCAGGCCTAATGCGCTGACCTGGCCTTAGACCTTGCAAATGCAGAACCTGACATGGTCCAATATAGAGTTCAAGTGAGCGTTCTTCGATCGTCTGTCCATCACGATAAAAGTGAGAAGGCGCATCTGCATGTGCACCCAAATGTACAGTCGTAGTAATCGAAGATAGCGTGTAGCCATCACCTTTTTTCATGTCACAAGTGACGGTACGTTTGAATTTTTCATCACCTGGAAAAACTGCAATACGTGAGGAGATCAGTGGGGAGATATCAATAATGCGCGTGGATTCCATAAACTTCCCTTCAACAAAAACATCTCATACCACTTGCAAAGCTTTGGGAAGAATCTCTGGATGCACCTGCACAATTTGACGAGATGGTGCAGAAGGCAAATCCAGACTCCAGCCTAAGGCTTTCAAGATTTCATGAGCAAGATACCACATCGCAGTATTATCCGTACCATGAGCCAACTTGATGAACACACCTAGGCCTTCGGGATAATTGGGATGTTCAATGGCAAGACCCAGCAAACCGTCCGCCCCTTCCTTGGCTATGACATGACCATCACAGCTCTTTAGAATTGTTGTATCCAGACGTTTCTTTCCACCTACATAATCAGGGCAACGCACCATAGCTTCCCAAATCCAGTCCTTATTTTTCTCACGAACCAGATGACTGTAGAGTTGGGCGAGTTCCTTGATTTCGAAAGTATCTGTTGCAAGACCACAACCATCCGTTGCTGTAACACGGGGTTGCCAATGATCTCCTAACACAGATTGTACATATCTCAGATAACTTGCATGAAAAGGGTGATGAGTGTAACTACGATAAGTTTCCAAATCCCAACCCTTGCACTCACATCCAAGCAATATCGCAGAATGTTCTCCCGAGCATGGGTGATACCACCGCTGTACTTTCTTATGATAGTTACTATCAATATGAAGGGGCATGCTTTCTGGGGTTTGCATGAAGCGAGCTTGGGTCCGTGGCAAAATACTATGAATGCGACGCAATTGCTTGGGCTCTCCATTATGCGACCCAACACTCAAAGCCTTTTGCTCCCACGACAGTTTATCTGCGAGCTCGGAACAAAATACTTTCATATGAAAGGGTTTAGCTGTCGAACGTCCGAAGCAAAGAGCAGATCCATAGCTATGAATAAGTTTGGTGCCACTCACCCAAGCAAGAGCTCCAAACTTTGTAACTTCGCTTATACCCGAACGCTGATACTCAACGAGAACTTGCCACTGTGATTGCACGATTTGCACTCCTATATCTTAGGAACAACATGCTCTGCAAACAAACGCATACTTGCTTGCACCAGAGCATTGTCATGACAGTTGAAATCAAACCACAGCATCAATCGATCATCCGGATCATAGCGTTTGCGAATCTGCTCAACAATCTCTTCAGGGTGTCCGCAGAGTGCATTATCGACCGCCTGGCTAATGCGTTCGGGTTGAAGAGTACCTTCTATCGCACGCCAATAGGTCTCCATGCCTTTTTGCGCACGCTCACGTGCTTTCGTACTATTTTCATCGACAAAGACCAGAACCGTCCTTGGCAAATAATGACGCTGCCATGGTCCACCCGAAGCATGATAGTGCTTCTGCATACGCTGATGCGTTGCGTCAATGGTTTGCTGAGAAGTAATAGAGAGGTTGAAGACCTTGCATGGCATAAAAGTATTTGCAAAAATCTGGGCCCGTGGATCATGGGATCCAACAATCAAAGATAGCAATTCCAGCGGTGCCTCACGAGGAACCACTGCCAGCTTCTCGAAATTCCACCAAGGTTCTAGGCAAATGCTTCCATCCTTTTGGACAGCACCCTTTGCATCTACATGAGCACTACGGAATCGATCCCACAATTCTTGGTTTGGAAAGTCATCAGACCCTAAGGTTGACTTCGTAATTTCTTCGCTACTAAAGCTATCCCCTCGCAGGGCTCGACAAAAGATTTCGACTGCAGATAAAAAAATCTTAGGCTTAACCTGTGCCCATGCTAGAGCTTCAGCCTCGGAGCGAGGGACTATACCGTAGGGTCTGTTGGAATAATCAAATCGCCCTGCTGCAAAACCAAGATGCAGTCGACGCTGTTCGTTCGCATTCAGACCATGGAGAGAAAGAAACATACGCACACTCTCTGCATGAGCTAGGGGCCCTCCATTGCAGAGTATGTTTCGAATAGCGGATCCGACTTCGATCTTTTTTGTTGTCGCAAATATTTTATGGGCCAACTGCAGTACGTCTGTATTAAGACCTACCTCCCCACGAAAATGTGGGATCACTGGATTTGCATTTTGTTTTTGAACCTCAGAGGATAGATGCGACTCAGCAACCCATGCTGTTTCAAAACCCAAGCTATCCGCAAGGGTGACTTGGTCGAAGAAGTTTTGAAACATCACACGTTCGGATGGAATATAAGCATCGACATCAGCCTGACAAATCGAAAAGAAAATATCAAACTTCATTGAGCAAATCCTACATTAGTGATGAGCCTCTTACCTCTAACACAGCTAAGATGAACTTGTTTTTATCAGATAGCTTCAAAAGTTGCTTTCTGGATATTTTTGCGAATTTGAGTGGATGAAAAAATACGATTATGAAAGCTCAAATAAAAGCCAGGAGCAAGGATCTTAGCAGCGATCAATGCCTCCGTAACATTTTGTTGGGCATCCGAATCTTTAAACTCATGAGGTTTCATAGCGCCAGTAAAAATAACTGGCACAGAAATATTGGGGAGTTTTTGTGTACAATGCTCAATGGTCTTTACCATTGTATCCGTACCATGAAGAACAATGATAGGATGCGCATGTTGGGCGTACGAAGAAATTTCTTGGGCAATAAACTCTCGATCCTCATCCACCATGTGGAGTGAGTCCTTACTCATAATGACATGGATATTCACCTTGGTGTAAGGAAGACGCAGTTTTTGAATCACACGTTCACGAATCACTGAATCGCGATTCTCCAATGATCCTGAAATCTCGTCGTAGGTCTTCTCAATAGTGCCGCCCGTAGACAGCATGGTAATTACAAACTCACTATTTCTTGCAGGCATAATTTATCCATAGACAGATCGCAGCTCCCAACTTTTTGAGAAGCGCCATATTCGTGCATCAATAAAGTAATGAAAGAAAACTAGCATGTAAAATGGCATAAGCATCCACTCTTGTACAGAGCTAAGAAACGATAGCAAAGCGATCAGAGCGAAGAGCAGACCATAGAGCAGCGACCCAAGCAACCACTTACGCCAACTATGGGCACCAAAGCGTCGTTTCTGGAAGTGAGTGATCCATCCCTGGTACTGGACATCATGATAAATCGTTTCAATAGCCACCAAGATGCCAAGGGGGGGATCACTCGTGACATAGCTAAAGTAGTAGGTGCTGACGATTGCAAAGAGAAAAATCAGCTTGGGTAGATGCAAACGCTTTTGCAGCAAAAGAACGAACTGTCGTATCGCATAAATTATGCTCAAGACCCAAAAGGCATTTAGGAAAAAATCTGCTGGCAGCGGAACTATAGGCAGCCACCCTAGAGGACGATGCCAACGATCACAGATGCGAAAGGCAAGTAGGAGTATGACCCCTCCGTATAGGAGGCCAAAATCAAAAACAGCATCGATCGCAAGATATCTTGCTTCACGTTTTCTATAGAGCTTAAGAAAGCCTACGTTTTGCCGTAAAATATGCCAGATTCCGTAGACATTCAAAAATGCCTCAAACGGACTTTCTAAGTTCAACCAGCAAATTCCAAAGCCCAGGACAATTAGAAAGACAAGGCCATAGCTATACAGAAACTTACGTCGCTCACGTTCAATGGGATCGCCATGTGTACGTGAGAAAGTTTGAAAAATGTGAGGGTGGTCAAAGAGCGAATAGAAAAGCAAAGTTGCAATCCATCCTGCAGCATGGTGAGTTGCAGGCAGCGCAAGCAAGACCTTGTAAAAACCATAGTAGAGATAACTTAAGATCACACTTCCACTGATGAAAGTGAGATCCCATCGCGGACTAACGATCCAAGCCCCTTGGTTTATGGTTCATTCTCCCTAGAGTTTGCGTACCAGGTTCATTCCATCGCGTACGGAGAGCAAGACATTTTCAACGCGTTCATCACGAGTCAGCAATTCATTCACCTGTGCAATCACTTGTGTTTCGCGATCGTTAGGAGCTGGGTTCAAAACCTTTCCACTCCATAACATGTTGTCAAAAACGATCAAACCACCTCGACGAACCTTGGGGAGCACCGCTTCGTAGTAATTTTTATAATTCTCCTTATCAGCGTCTATAAACACGAAGTCGAACTGCTGTTGCAGGGTTGCAATAGTCTCTAATGCGGGTCCCATCTTGAGTGTGATCTTGTGACCATGGGGGCTGCGTGCAAAGTAAGATCGGGCAACTTTCGTACAAACTTCGTCCACATCACAGCTAATCAAACGCCCATCCTCGGGAAGGCCTTCTGCGATAGATAGGGCTGAGTAACCTGTAAATGTCCCAATTTCGAGTACGTGACGCGCCTGGATGAGTTGAACGAGAAATTTAAGCAAGCGCCCCTCCACACGACCACATAGCATTTGGGGCATGCGCACATGAGCATGGGTTTCTCGTTTTAGCTCCTGCAAGAGCGCTGGATCCGCATGCGTATTGCGTTCACAGTAATCACTGATAAGAGGGGATATGTATCGATCAAGCATGGTTTACATTTCTCCACATGGTGTATCGAGGATCATAGTTTTAGCATGGCCTTGAGGCTCATTAACGACAAGTGCGAAAATAGAATGCACTCCAGGCTTGATATCTAAGTTATTGATAGTAAGATAAGAAATTAAGAATACGTTTAGAGCAGAAGGTCACCGTGCGATCTTGCTAAGGAGCATTTATGGTCAAATCAGAACTCATTGAAAAGCTGTCAGACAGGGCTGGAATCACTTTATTCAAAGCCGAAGAACTTGTCGACCTCTTCTTCAACACACTTTCTTCAACACTTGCTAAGGGTGGCCGCATTGAGATCCGTGGCTTCGGTGCCTTCTCTGTCAAGGAATACAAAAGCTATGTAGGCCGCAACCCCAAGACTGGTGGAGAAGTTGAGGTTCCATCGAAACGACTGCCGGTCTGGAGAACAGGCACTGAACTGCGCCAACGTGTTGATGCAGTTTTTGGCAAAGACTAGCTCCGAGACCTCCTCACCTCTTTTCCACTCCTTCATCCGCTTTTTTCCAATTCTAAAATAGGACTGTTGTGTTCTATTGTATTTCTTAGGTTGGAAGAAAGTGAGGCGAGCCGTGTTTAAATTTGCTATCATGCTGGGCCTTTTTTGCAGTTCTACGCTATTTGCTCGTAGTTCCATTGAGGCCTCTTCTCAGTTGATCACAAAGTTTTTTGTTGCCAACCGCCTGCTATGGGCTAGCGCACAGGATCTGTGGCCTGAAGATGCCTTGCGACGAGCCGCAGATACATTTGAATTTATGTGCCAGAAATCTCGCTTTAGCGCCGAACTCCAAGACGCTGTCGATGAGCTTCGCAAAGTAGCGCGTAGCGAGAGCACCAAGCATCGCGAGCTGAGCGCTCTCGCAAGTGGTACAGACCAAGCTTTGAATCGTTACTTGACACGTTACAACTACAGAAGCAACGGTCCCGCGCACTTGACAGCACTTGCCAAGACACTCGCCACCCTCAAACAGGATTTTGATTGGGTACGCACCGAAGTACAAAAAAGTCCTAGCGACTCTGATTTGCACAACATCTTTCCTGATTTGATTACGGCTGTAAAAGAATTCGAAGATGCCATAAAGGCTGAAGAAAGCATACCGCTTGGTTCCTTTCCATCGACCCTCTTTCATCTAGCTGCTAATCGCGATAAAGTGTAGAAACAGCAACAGCGTTTCAATCTAGCAATACGTCCAAGTTGGCATTCATTTGACGCCATGCACGTCTTTTAAATCTTACAAACACGGATAAACAGGAATCAAAATCATGAGATCCTCCCACAAAATAGCAATATTGTTTCTCATACTCCTAGCAAGTGCGGGTGGCGCCTATTTTTGGACCAAGGCACAGCGCAAAAGCGATTTGACATTCAGCAATCATAATCCGCTCCGCAGCGGAATGAAAGATTCTGATTTCAAGGAACTCATGAGCATTCATCAGGATTGTTTTGATGAGAGTCGACGCCAAAACCTCATCCGCTATTTCATCAAATATCAGAGCCTCGACAAAATGCTTGCGGAACGACGCGCGAACCAAGCCATGCAAGAAGCCAAAGAAGACGCTGAAGAGCGCTTTGCAAAGACTATCAATGCTTTCGTAGTGCGCGAGGACAACAAACTCTTAGGCATGTTCAACTGCCGCTATGAAGACCAAGTCACCGCTGGCAGCATGATGATTTTTAATGTCTGTGTGCGCAAAGATAAGCGTGGTCAAGGTTACGGAGAGCGCATTATGGCGCACGCCATTGAGCAATGCAAAAAACCTGCGCAAGATCTCACTCTAATGGTTTACAAAGATGATACCAAGGTTGTGAACTTCTATAAGAACCTTAACTTCAAAATCATCAGCGAGCTGAATGAATGGGACCAGCAGTTCTCCTACTTCAATCGTTATCTGATGAAATACGAGGCAACTGTCACTCCGTAGCATCGCCGCATACGACGAAAAACCCTTTCTTCTATGTCAAATATTTGCTAGTAAAGTTATGGTCTTGCGAGATCGATAGGGGCTGAGGGCCTATCTAATAAATAGGGGAGCAAGGCGCCGAGAAGCGAGGACCGCAGTTTAGATTCTGCAGATGGGGACACCCCATTCTAGGTACAAGCCAAAGCGACGATGGTGATGCAGCTGTCGTATTTATTAGTTTGGCCCTTATAATCATAAACCGCATGCTCCAAGAGTCTCTCTTGGTGAACCTCCATAAAGACTGACTGAGTAATGAAACCGAAGCCAATAATTTGTCTGCTTGATGAGAATCCTGATGTTAAACAAGGCTGGGAAAACACGCTCGGACAAGATGCCCAGCTTTATTATTTTCAAGATCACCTGAGTTTGTTCAATGAGGTTGCTAAAAACAAAGGGCTGATCTCCTCATTCACTTGCATCGTTATGGGTCGCTATTTTCGACATATCAATTTGGATGTCGTTACCAGCAATGTACCCGACCTACTTCGCGAGCAAGGTGCTGGTCCTATCTTTCTCAACTGGCAAGGTTATGTGACCAAAGAAGAGGTCAACGTCAAGTTCGATGGCAAACTTTTCCATCGCTACGGTGTCAAATGGCAGACCCTGCGTTTGCGCGTGCAGAAATTTGAAAAAAGTCTAAAACCTTTCAAACCCGTTTTGGAGCTGAAAAAAGAAATTCCTATCGATTTCTTCAGCAAACCAACGAGCTGCATCTCACGTCCTGACAAAGTCTTAGAAATTTTGCAGACCATGGCACGCAATGCAGAAAGTCCACATCGCGAAAAGATCGAATTTCTTGCAATGAAAGATCCTACAAACGGTATCAAGTTGCTCGAAGCAATCTATGATCGTTTGCTCACCGACAAAAACAGACCAGAAAACTGCCCCAGTCGCTACATCAATTCATCTCCGATCATTGCAAAACGTATTTTAAAAGAAGCTCTGTTCGGTTAGACAGCTTTCTCTGCAAGGAGGGCGCCCCCAAGCCAAAACTCTATGGAGCTAATGGGGGAGTTTGTTATAGAGCATCCACCTAATCTCTAGTCTTTGTCCCAAATTTCATATTGCCAGGAGAGTTCTCCTTCGACTTCTGACTGGTTGGTATGCGTGCGTGTCCATCCATTCATCTTCCATTCTGGAAAAAAAGTATCGGCCTCACCATCGTAGCTGATGTAGGTGATATGGGCACGTGTAACAAATTTCAAACTTTGAGCGTATACGTGACTTCCACCTGCAATAAAAGTCTCTGTCTCACCTGACTGCTCTGCCATTTCTAGAGCAGCACCTAAGCTATTTACAACCTTACAAGAAGGAACCGTATAGTTTGCATCTCGAGTAAGAACAATAGATGTACGACCAGGCAGCACCTTTCCGATAGACTCGTACGTTTTGCGACCAAAGATAAGCGTGTGACCCATCGTAATGCGTTTAAAATTTTTCAAATCCCCTGGTACTCTCCAAGGTAGTTTTCCTGCTAATCCAATTTGACGATTCAGTCCCATAGCCACAATGAGTGAAATCTTCATAGTATGTCTTCCCTTCTTCTCTTCTATAGATCTTGTCCTAATATTATACTATCGATTCAAAAGCACCTTTGGCATGGCACGCACTAAATGAAGCTTTTTTCTTCGCACAAAGTTATGAGCTGCCCAATCTGTTAGCATAAATACTTCACTGCAAATGCTAAGCTTCTGAAAAAACCAGACTAATTTATAGATCCCTAAATTCTTTGGACTTTTATGCCGCTAAGTCCAATGAGTAACACAAGGTATAAAGCCACTTATGAAATCCAGGGATAGGATTGCAATTTTACTCCTGGGACTCATCGGAGTCCTGATCAGTCGTTGTGGACCAACAGCTGACAATTTCGATGCGTCCACCTCGTCACGAGGTCGTGAGGAAGAACGCAAAGCCCATCTCGAGCTTATCTTGGTGCCGGTAGTTTTAAATAATCACACTCAACCCAAATTAAATCTCGTCGCTAATGCAACGAGTTTCTCAATTTCTCTCACTTCGTGCGCAAGCGGTTACACATCAACCGCAACCGAGGCTAGCACCAACCTCCAAGCCTACAAATTTGATCGAGGCTGTCTTGCAAAACTAACGCAATTTGCGATCAATGGAAACACATACTCTGCAAGTGCAACGGGCGCTACAGATTTCACAACATGGGCTGTCAACGATACTGCAGTGTTTGCAAACGTTGCAGACTCGACCGACCTCTTAAATGTCAAAGTTACGGCACAATTGGACAATCCAATCTCGGGCACAGAGGTTGTGAGCTATAGTTTTTACGATATTACAAAGGGTGCTGATTCTATTTTCAGCAAGGCACATGTCGGAGATGGTCACACTCTCTCGGTATCTGGGCAAGCATCTCCATCATTCACGATCACACAAGCCCGCTATGTTGGGATGACGGTTGCTGGAGAAGGTCTTTTCGAATTTACGTTGCATTGTACCGTAGCACTAGGCAACGCAAATACCACCTGTCGTGACGTGGTCCTCACAACGATGGATTACAAATTAGTTGAAGATACCTATGGAGGTGTTTTGACCGGTGCCGATGCCGATGCCATCTTTGGTACAGCTGGAACATCCGTTGCTGGAGGTGAGATTGTCAACGTCGGAGCAGCGGATGGACACGGCAACACATTGGCGAATGGTGGGTTTATCACCAACGAAACAAGTTTTCTCACAGGTCCCACAACCATACATTCCAAACCCAACATGTTGCTCGTAATCCGGGCAACGATCTCGTATTTGTATTTTAAAGTCGATGTCACAACACTTACACAAGACTAAGACACGTTTGTATACGTTAGCGCATGAAGAGTATGAAATACAGAGCTGCTATGAATATTCTTAAATACATTCTATGCATCAGTCTCTTCTCCTCCTGCGGACAGAACGGTACAAACTACACCAGCAAGTACGACATGAACTATGGACTACAAAGAAGCTACACTGGCAAAACTCAGAATCAACTCGTCCTCGACCTCAGCAACCCAGAGGGGTTTACTTTCTCACTCAGCGGTGAAGGATTTTCCTCAGACACCCCATTGAATCAAGAGCTCCCCATTCGCAAGTCTATACAACTGAGCTACTTAGAAGAGGGTAGTTACTTCCTCACATTGAAAATCCATCGCACGGACGGTATTGGTGTCGTCAACCAACGCTTAAAATGGGTCTACAGCCTAAAAAAACCCAAAACCGTTATTGCAACATTCCAAGAAACCGCTACAAACAGCATCGGTCATCTGCTATTTTCCCCGTTCCTCGAAGCGGATACGCAAGAGATTTGGGTTGCAGGAGACGTCGCAAATCATCCAAATGGACAGTGGTACACCATTCCAAAAGATCTTGTCCTACCAATCGCTATTTCAGGATCCGACGGACTCAAAACAATCCAAGTCAAACATCGCAACATTTTTGGCAACGAGGGACCCGAGAGTACTGTAACAATTTGGAAAAAAACCTCTGTACCCAAAAACTGTCAGGCCTCCCCGTTAGGCAGTCGATCATACAAGACCGATGTCAAAGTTCTACTATCTGCAGAAAACGATGGCCCTCTCTTTTATAAATTTTCAGGTAACGTCGATGAGAGTTCGTGGGTCAGCTTTGAGGAACAAGTCGATGCTATCGTGAACCTAAGTCCTGGAAACGGACCAAAGCACGTGATCGCATCGATTAAAGATATCGCAGGCAATCGTTGTCCTGACATAGCATTAGACCTGGTGCTTGATGATACATACCCACCCTATGATCTGACAGTACAAAACCAGCTCCTTTGGACCGATGAGTTCGACATCACTGTAGTACCACGCTTTGATCACACTCCAGATGACACCATTGAGATGTTCATCAGTGGAAATATCCAAGACTCCGAATGGACTGGAACCTGGCTACCACTCAGTGATAGCGTCCCCATCAAACTGTCTCCCAATGATGGCAACCGTTTTGTCTACGCACAATTTCGCAACCAACGTGGAGAACTTTCGGACAGAGCCTACGTCAGCATTTTCCTCAAACCCTTTCTGCGTGCAGACCGACAATCCGGCAACCACTGGCTCCTCACACCAAGTCATTTTAGATCTCTAGAATCGATGAGCATCGTCGGCTGCCAGGAGAGCTACAACAACATACAGTACCAAGACCAACTCCCTTGCACTGCAACAGGATCTGTCGTACGAGCAGAGTATATGCTGTCGGATAAAACGACGGTCAGCCGAAGCGTCAACACACCTTAGACACAGAAGAGTCTATTCAAATAGGATTTTCAAAATTTTAGGCGACTGAAACAAGCTGCGCCCCGCATGCTTAGCGTCATGGGTTGCTCCCCTGACCAAAATCGGACGACCCATATATCCATAGCGAGCTAGGGAGCTCACAAAGTTCAGACCTCTATCCAGACGATTTGACCCCTGAGCTTGCGCAGCGCAAGACCTATCCAACACCCTAGCATCGGAATCATTATCCGCTGTACCAAGCGCATAGTAGATTTCATGACGTAGATAGTTTTTTCGAATTTCCGAAGGCTCCAGCTTTGAGCCATACTCAACGATATTTTCAAGACCATAGGGATAGCTATTAAACTCTGGACAGTGTTGCAACAGGCAGGTCTGATTTTGATGAGAAGCACAAAGCTCCTTACGCTCCGCATCCAAATATAGATACGACGAAGGACTCGCAACAAGAAAATGCAACTGCACTCCCCGCAAAATTGGAGATTGGTCCACCGTCGTCAGAGCAGCATAACGTTGTATCATCTGAGAACCTGCAGAATGCGACGCAAGCACGACTCTCTCCACATTCGGAAAACGTGTTTTGAGAGTTATGAGTAGAGCATCCAAAACCGCAAAGCTACTAAACTGTCCCCCAAGATCCTTTTGACCTTCTTTCCATTCACTATTCTGCCAATAGAGCGTGCCCTGAGGAACTGATGTTTCATCATCAACATCGTTATTATTAAGAAACTGCGGTGCTATGATAAACTGATCCGACCCATCCACACCAGAGTCCTCAGCAAGTCCATTCATCATGCGAAAGTAATCACCTGCATTGCGACGTATCCCATGCACGATCAGAACAATGCGTCGTATAGACTGTGAAGCTTTGAGACTTTGCGAGGAAAAAACTGGGAGCCTACGCCCCTCTAAATGCGCACCAAGTTTGATAAAATGTGGTGCAATCTCCTTGGTAGCAGCATACGCAGAACAGAACACAAACGTCAAAAGCACCAAAGCAACACGAGCCCAACGCAACATCTTCAACCCCCCTATTTTGCAGTGCAAGAATCTATAGAAGTGTTTAGAGTACACTTGAAATTCATTGCGACCCAATTTTCGAGGTTTGGCTTACTACTTTGACAAAGCGCTGGGAGAGATG
>CAZWOL010000043.1:21394-24562 GCA_964635325.1 uncultured Pseudobdellovibrionaceae bacterium | reverse complement strand
ACCGCTTTAGCGGTAGCCTATGAACGCTCTAGCGTGAATAGGTCGGTAGTTCACCCGCGAAGCGATGGAAGGCTAATCAGGGATATGAATTCTAATTCCTAAAATCGTGTCCGATCATCGAGAGTTGTGCCTGGCCTTGCCAGTTTTGCTTGGAACTCGTGACGAGAAACTCTGCATGATCGCAATTCTCAAGTTCACCATGCACCTCATTAAAGAACATGATCTTCTGTGACTGACGTCCACGTGTTGCGATAAAGACTGCAGTATGTTTGGGTAGGCCCGTTTCTTTATCTTTGTAAAAACGCACATCGACAATGTCAGCCTGTAGCTTGAAAATCGGCTCTTCAAAACCATGACCAAAGGGTCGCAGTGGACTCAAGTGATCCATCAGAGGTAGCTGTGCAAGATGCAGTGGCAAGTCACAGTCGTATGCAATAGTACTCTCCCAGATCTGTGGAGATTGTGTGCGATAGGTGTTGGCAAAAATATTGAGCTGACGACGAATCTCATCCTCATTCTCTCGCTTGAAACTATAACCTCCAGCAGCACGGTGGCCACCAAACTTCATAAAGAGATCTTTTGCCGATGACATAGCATCCGTGACATCGAAGACAGGTAGTGAGCGTGCCGAACCCTTGCAAACATCGGATCTATTAAAGAGCCAGGTTGGTTTCCAAAATTTTTCTGCAATCTTGCTTGCTGCAATACCGACCACACCTTGGTGCCAGTCCCCACCGAGAAAGAGAATAGGATCATCTTTATAGCGTTCGGCTTGCTCTATAGCTTCTAAGACTATATCTGCTTGGACTTTCTTGCGACGCTCATTGCAGATATTCATGTACTTGATGAGCGTATCGGCCTGTTCTCCGATAAAGGCATCGATCACCTTGTCTGCATGATCCAAACGTCCGACCGCATTAATACGTGGGCCGAGGCGAAAGCCGATATCACGTTCATCAAAGTTGGCATCATCAACCGAACATGCTGCAAGCAGGTTTTTTAAAATAGGACGCTGACTCTTCCACAACGCTTGTACACCATGCTGTACGAGACGATGGTTAACCCCGTTCAGAGGAACAACGTCACACACGGTAGCCATGCCTGTTAGAGCTAAAATATCTGTCCAAACCTCAGGGGGTGGATTGAATACCTTGCCTAACTTGCGTAAGAGCACAAAGGTAATCCCACACCCACAGAGCTCCTGATAGATTTCCTCAGGATGCATTTTAGGATTGAGAATGATGCAGTCTGGCATGCGCTCGGGTTGGATCTTGTGGTGATCCGTGCAGATAAATTCGACACCGTGCTCACGACACCAACGGGCTTCTTCATTCGCAGTGATACCCGTATCCATTGTGATGATGAGTTCGGCTTTTTCTTTTTCAACCAAATGCTGCACAGCTGCTAGGTTGACACCATAACCTTCTTTGAAGCGATCCGGTATGTAGTGGGTGAAATTTGTATACCCAATGCTGCGTAGAAACCATATCCAACTCACGCAACTCATCGTCCCATCGACATCATAGTCCGCATATAGGGCAATGCGTTTCTTGTTTTGAATGGCTTGTGCAATCGTATGAAAGGCTTTTTCTAAACCAAAGTCCCCATACTCGAGACGGTCGATGGACTGGAAATTGCGATTCTCAAAGAGTAAGCGACTTAGAGTCGCGTAATCGTGAGGAGCCTGCTGCGAACGTGAGACCCAGTGTTTGAATTTATGTCCCATACAAGACTCAGTGTGCCGCTTCGCTGTGATCAGCGTGGAGCTTTTCTATTTTTTGCTTCACATCATCCAAACGTGTGCGCATAGTCTTGATCAAACCGTAACCCTTTTCAACTTTAGCGACCATATCGTCGAGGTCGAGCTTGCCTGAACTGATTTCATTGACGAGGCCTTCGACTTCGAGCAGCATATTTTGGTAGCTTTGTGATTCTTTTTCTTCACTCATGATTTGTACTTTCTTTTTTAGCGATCGTTTCTGTAACTTGAACCTTAACCAAACCGTCGATGAGACGAGTCCATAAGCTCGAACCTACTTCGACGTCGTGTATGCTTTGTATTTGTTTTTGTCCCTGCCAGAGCTGTGTCCAACCGCGTTTGAGCCAGGGACGGGGGTCCGCTTTTTCCAAACTCTGTTCGAGGTTTTGGTTCTGCATTGCTAGGCGCTCCAAGCGCAATGAAACTTGCCATTGCAGCTTGTGCACCAACTCCTGTACCCGTGTGGCATCGAGAGCCTGCTTGCGATCGAGCATAAGTGCAAATTGGCTTTGCAACTTGCTCAGTGTCTGGCCACAGTCACTCACCCTTGCTTGGCTTTGTGTTGCAAAACGATGGCCCATATTGAGAAGGGCATCGCTTTTGCGTGTAAGGGTGTCATTAGCTGCAGACTTCAAACGCTCTTTTAGAACATTTTGCTTTTCAAAAAGAGTCGTGTGCACGTGATCGAGTCTTTGTTCAAAGAGGGTGATGCAGCGTTCGATGCGATCTTGTGCTTTCTCAAAGCAACTTACTATAAAATCGGCAGCTGCAGTCGGTGTTTTTTCTCTCTGATAGCAAATCTCCTCAGCCACACATCGATCATCATGGTGACCGATCGCTGCAACAATCGGGATTTTGCATTCGACAATTGCGTACGCAACTTCAGGGGTGTCGAACCAACGAAGATCTGCTGCGCTACCACCACCACGCGTAACGACAATGATGTCGCAGTTTTCTGCAACAAGACGCTGAATACCTGCTTGCACTTCTTTGGGAGAAGCCTCTCCCTGCATTGCAGCAGCGTAGAACAGTACCTCACCACAGAAGCGACCAAGTTCGAGTTGGTGCAAAAAGTCACTCGCTGCACGGGAATTATGAGCTGTGATAAGACCAACCCTAAATGGGAAAGCACTCAAGGGGCGTTGCTTATTAGCAAGGTCCAGACCTTTGCTCCGTAGTTCTTTGAGAAGTTTCTCACGAGCGAGTGCTAGTGCACCTTGAGTATACGCTGGGTCAATATCATGAACAGCTAGCGAAATCTGTGCGCGTCCACGGTAGAACTGGACCTGACAGAGCACCCGTAGAGATAGGCCATCTTGTAGAATCTCTGTAATCTTATCTTTGCCGAATTTTTTTTCGAGGCGTTTGAGAGTTTCTCCCCACATCACTGCAGAGATCGAGAGTGTGCT
>CAZWOL010000043.1:0-21294 GCA_964635325.1 uncultured Pseudobdellovibrionaceae bacterium | reverse complement strand
TTGGCGACATAAGCCGTCGATAGCGCCCAGAGTGTCATCGCTAAATGGCATGCGCCACGATTTGGTTGGGCCCAGAAAATAGCCGCCCAAAGTTTTGAAGATGGTGCGGTGCGGATAGGTTTGGCCCGATACCGTTATAAAATCACTGTTGTATTGGTAGTAGATCACGATCGTCTTCTTGGAGAATGTCTGAAATCCTAGTCAGCCGAAGCCCTCAGGATCGGTCGCAAGCGCTTTTCTGTCAATGAAGATCTTAGGTCGGAGCGCTGGCTGACCAAGAAGCGCCGTTCTAAATGAGTCGTAGGACAGCTTGTCCTTTTTGTGGATGAATGTGCCTATTGGCTCTTTTTGAGACGCGGATGAAACAATATATTTTCTAGCGATATCAGCAGATTCAATCTTCTGCCTACATATTGACATCACCTATGGAATTCTTTACAAAGCGTTTACTCTGTTCCAGACTTTTCGTGCTAGGCTTGCAAGGGGGCGCTATGTTTTCAAAGAAAAAGAAGCCAAAATCGGAAGAGCCAACTGTCATCATCGACAAGGATGACTACATGGAGACCCTGCGCCATGAGTTGCTCTATTTGATCGAACGCAAATTATCTCCAATCGCAAGTAAGTATCAGTACAGCTCAGTAGCTCTAGAGTCGAAAATCAAGTGGAAGTCGACCATACTTGTGCTCGGTAATTATAGTTCGGGTAAATCCACTCTTATCAACGAATTTATTGGTGGCAAAGTTCAGGCAACTGGACAGGCACCTACCGACGATGCGTTTACGATTATCACCTGTGACGATGATATCTCTCATCTCGACTCGGTTGTTGATGGTGCTGTCTACGAAGAGCGAGACGGAAATGTGCTGCTCAACGACGAGCAATATCCCTTCGAAGTTTTGCGTAAGTATGGAGACAAGTTTGCAAGTCACTTTCGTCTGAAAAAAGTGAAGAGTGCAGCATTGCGCAAACTTGTGATCATCGACACTCCAGGCATGCTCGATGCATCCTCCGACCAAAAGCGTCCCTACGACTACCAAGGGGTTATTGGTGACCTTGCAATGCTTAGCGATTTGGTTCTAGTGCTCTTTGATCCACACAAAGCAGGGACTATCAAGGAGTCGCATTTGAGCTTGCGACAGACGCTTCCCGAAAAAACTTTTGATGATCGTGTCACCTTTGTGCTCAATCGAGTTGATGAATGCTCGCAGCTCGAAGACCTGCTGCGTGTGTACGGAACTCTGTGTTGGAATTTGTCCTCAATGACGGGGCGCAAGGATATGCCCCGTGTGCTGCTTAGCTACTCTCCGTCTGTCGCTTCTCCTGTCAACGTAGGGACCAGTCGCTTCCTGCATCTCCTGGATAATCAAAGGCAGGAGCTCAATAGAGTGATGTTGGATGCTCCGCGTCATCGCTTGGATCACCTAGCGAGTTTTGTCGAATACCATAGTCGGCGCCTGCGTCACTTTTTGCAGGAGCTTTTGGAATTTCGACGAGCTGCACGCACCTTCTACTGGCGTTGGTCGATGTTCAGTCTTCTGTTTGTCTGTGCATTGGGGTCTGCAGCTGCGACATATGCATATTTTGAACAGCCCTGGGGTCTCAGTGGGTGGGGCAACATAGCAATGATTGCTGGAGCGATCGTCTTTGTACTGGCAAGTTGCTTTCAATTTTTCATTCTTGGTGCTCTCTCCTCATGGAAAGAAGCGCAATTGATCGATGCACTCGAAAAGAGAGATGCTCTTGATCAGGCAGATCGCAATGAAACTTGGGTTCATATCAAACCAAAGCTTCTGTCCTATCTGCGTTCGCACCCGCCCCGTATCTCCGTGTCGGGTCTACGACGTGAATTGGATGCGATCGAAGCGGTGCATTCTCAGGGAGTCAAAGAAATCCGCACTGCAATCAACCGCATCAATGATCTGTGCCAGCTTTGATCTCACGCAAACCTCAGTAGCTTAGTCAGTCACGGATATCGCACTCAGTACGCTAAGCTGGCAATCTTGCCAGAAAAAGCGAAAAGTGCTAATGCTTAGAGTTGATCTTTTTTTCGGGATACTCTCCGAATTTTCAAACTTATAATTTGTTTTTCATTGGGGGCTATGACCAGTGATCGCAGTACGAAATCTAACGCGAAACTATGGTTCGTTCACAGCTGTGAACTCCGTGTCGTTTGAGATTCCTAAGGGGCAGATTGTTGGCCTTCTAGGTCACAACGGTGCGGGCAAGACAACAACGCTTAAAATGCTGACGGGTTTTCTCGAGCCGAGTTCGGGTCAGGTGCATATCGATGGAATTGATATGACGTCGGATCCGCTCACGATTCAAAAGAAAATCGGATACCTGTCAGAGCAGTCGCCTCTCTATCCTGAGATGACGGTGTGGCAGTACCTTTATTACGTTGCAGAGATGCGTGGCATTCCTGCAAGTGACATCCCTAATGCGGTTCGGGATGCAATCCTGGATACCGACTTAGTTCCCAAAGCGCAGGAACTCATCACGACGCTCTCACGAGGCTATCAGCAACGTGTGGGTGTTGCACAAGCGATTATACATCGACCTGAAATTCTCGTACTTGACGAACCGACCAACGGTCTGGATCCCACTCAGATTCAGGCAATGCGTCAGCTGATTTTGAATCTTGCAAAAAAAGCGACAGTTATTCTCTCGACTCACATTTTGCAAGAGGTTACTGCCATCTGTGATCGTGTCATTATCATTATGCATGGTCGCAAGGTTGTAGATGATACGCTTGCTGCTTTGCAAAAAGATAACAGCATACAAATTGAATTGCGTGAGGGCCAAGATGAGGTGCGAGCACTACTGTCAAAAGTAAGTGGTGTGCAGGATATCGATTCTGCAAAGTTGCACAATGGTCTACATAGCTACTCTGTCAAGATCGATGGAGATGTCGCAAGCATTGCGCCTGCGATTGCCAAAAAAATTGTGACCCAAGGTTGGGATCTTTATAGTTTGCATGCAGAAAGTCGTAATCTCGAAGCAGTCTTCAATGACTTGAACCGAGGTGGAAAAGGAGTGAGCCATGTCTAGGATTTTGACGGTCACGCGTAAGGAATTGTGGACCTACTTTGCGTCCCCTACAGCCTATATCTTTTTGGGTAGCTACCTGCTCATTTCAATGTTTACATTTTTCTGGGTCGAAAAATTCTTTTCCCGCAACATTGCAGATCTGCGTCCGCTTTTTGACTGGATGCCACTGCTACTGATCTTTCTCGTCTCAACACTCACCATGAAGATGTGGAGTGAAGAGCGTCGCATGGGAACCATAGAGTTTTTGTTGACTCTACCTGTGCGTACCTATGAGCTCGTGCTCGGCAAGTTTTTTGCGTGCCTCAGCATGGTTGCAATTTCGCTTCTCTTAACAGTCGGTCTTGCGCTGAGTGTTGGACTGCTTGGTAAAGTTGATTGGGGTCCGGTCTTTGGTGCTTACTTTGCATCTTTGTTGCTGGCTTCATCTTACATAGCGGTAGGGCTCTTCATCAGCTCCCGTACCCAAAGTCAGATTGTGAGTCTGATTCTTACTGCTCTTGTAGGGTCGGTATTCTACATCATTGGTTCGGACAAAGTTGCAGGTTTCTTCGGCAATAACATTGCTGAAACCCTAAAGCTTCTCGGTACTGGTGCGCGTTTTGATGCGATCAGTCGTGGTGTCTTGGATTTTCGAGATGTCTACTATTACCTCAGTATCGCAGTTGCATTTATTGTTGCCAATACATACTCTCTCGAATCTCTCAAGTGGGCTAAAGAGACTCGCAAAGAAAATCACACGCTCACTAAGACCTTTGTCTTGCTGTTTTTAGTAAACATACTTGGTGCTAACTTCTGGTTGCAAAAAGTTACTGGCATTCGTACTGATTTGACAGCAAGTCGTCTCTACTCGATATCACCTGCAACCAAAGAGTTGGTTACTCAGCTGGACGAACCACTCCTAATCCGTGGCTACTTCAGTGCGCGTACACATCCCTTGCTAGCGCCTTTGGTTCCAACTATTCGCGATTTCTTGCGTGAGTACCAATTGGTAGGCAAAGGAAAAATTCGCACAGAATTTGTTGATCCTCGTGAGAATGAAGCGATCGAAGCAGAGGCGAGCCGCAAGTACAATATCGAACCAGCACCCTTCCAAATCAACGATCGTAGTTCGGTCTCCATGGTCAACTCCTACTTCAATATTGTCGTCCAGTACGGAGATCAGTTTGAGGTTCTTGGTTTTGATGATCTGATCGAAGTCAAATACGATGGTGGTGGCAATATCGATGTGCAATTACGCAATCTCGAATATGACATCACACGCGCAATCAAGAAAACAATGCAAGGTTTCAAAAATACCGACAGCTTCTTTGCAAAACTGCAAAACCCGATCAAGTTTGTTGCGTATGTATCGGAAGACAAGCTTCCTCAGCAGTTGAAAACACTCTCTAACGACATCAAGACTTCGCTTGAGGACTACAAGAAATCTGCGGGTGGCAAACTCGAAGTCGAGTACCTGGATCCGAGTCAAGATGAAGCTTTGGCAAAGTCGATCGCAGAACGCTATGGATTTATGCCTCAGTCTCGAGGACTCCTGTCACCAGAGACTTTCTATTTCTATCTCACACTTCAAGAAGGTGACAAAATCTATGCCTTGGGTATACCTCAAGATCTGACGGTCACTGGGTTCAAACACAACATGGATGCCACTCTCAAACGTATGGCTCCAGGCTTCTTGCGCAAACTTGGTATCTCTGCTCCAGCAGCAGGTGGTGGTTTTAACCCCATGATGGGTCAAATGGGTGGTGGTGGCAAACAGTACCGTGCTATCCAAAAGAAACTCGAGAGTACCTACAGCATTCAGAACGTGGATTTGGAATCAGGAACAGTGCCCTCAGACATTGACGTCCTGCTTGTCGTTGCTCCTCAGCAGTTTAAAGATAAGCAAGTCTTTGCGATGGATCAGTTTCTGATGAAGGGGGGAACGGTTGTCATGGCAACATCCCCGGTCTTCATCAGTCGTGACAATCGCTCTTTCAGTGCGGAAACCAAAGAAAGCGGTGTCGAAGCCTGGCTTGCAAATTACGGTCTTGAGATTCCTAAAGAACTTGTGCTCGACAAAAGCAACGTCGGTTTTCCAAGTGTACGAACTCGTATGGTTCAGGGTGTGGCAATTCGTGAGCCTCACATTGCACCTTATCCTTTCTTTGTTGATGTACGTGACAAAGGTTTGAATGCTGACAATGCGATTAGCTCTGGTCTCGGACAGTTGACGGTCGCTTGGCCTTCGCCGATCAATATCGATGTGACCAAAAACAAAGATCGCAATGTTGTTAAACTTGTTCAGAGTTCTGCGCAGTCATGGCATACAAATGATATCAATATCGATCCTGATCCAACTCGAGGTGAATTAGGCTTTGAAGAGGGTAAGGACCTCAAAGCATCCACACTTGCAGTTATGGTTGAAGGACGTTTTGATTCGTACTTCAAAGGCAAGGCATCACCTTTATTTGCTGAAAGCAAGACGGACGAGCCTACAGATCCGAAGAAACATCACGCAAAAGCTGCGGATAAAAAAGCGGATAGTGACAAGGTTGTGGGTGTGATCGAAAAATCATCGAACACGGCTCGACTCGTTGTCTTTGCTTCGAATGAGTTCATTGCAGATGATACTATTCAAATCGCAAGCATGCTAAGTGGCACGCAGTATGTAAATCCATTACAGATGGTAGAAAATGCGATCGACTGGTCCGTACAAGATAGGGCTTTGATGTCGATGCGGACCCGCGGGCACTTTGCACGAACACTGCATCCTCTAACAGATGTGCAGAAACAATACTGGGAGTACCTAAACTACGTCTTGGCTCTTTTGGGTCTTGTTGCGGTTTGGGGCACATTTAGATACACACAACGTCGGTCGCAAAGACTTTACAAGACATTGAATATTGGGTGAGGAGTTTACGCTGATGAAACGTTGGATTCGTATATTGGTTGGTGTGTTAGCTGTACAAGCTGCACTCTATTTGTTTTTGAGCTACCAAGATTTTAATGCTAGCAAAGCGCCCAAAGCGGAAGCTTTGCTGACTTTAAATTTGGATAAGACAGACAAAATTTGGGTCGAAGAAGCTGGTAAAAAAGTTGAGCTCTTGCGCAAGGATGGCAAGTGGATACTGCCTGAGCTCTTTAATTTTCCAGTCTCTGCTGAAAAAATAAGTCAGATCTTTAAAAAGATCATGGATGAAAAGAAAGGCTATCCTGCAGGTAATACGAAGGTTGCAGCAAAGCAGTTTGAGGTTACGGATGAAAAATTTGAACGCAAAGTAACTTTCTTTGCCGCAGATAAGGTTGAGAATACACTTTATCTCGGGAGTTCTCCGTCCTTTCACAAAGTCTACGCACGTGTGAATCAAGAGGATAAAACTTACAGCATTGAGTTGAATACTTTTGAAGTCCCTACAGCTGCTATGGAATGGGTAGACCGTGATGTCTATAAAGTCGATCGTACCAAAGTTGCACAAATCAGGTTCCCTGATTTTGCTTTGCAGCGTGAAGGTACAGCTTTGATTCTTTCTGAATTGAAGGCTGACGAGACGACAAATACTACAGAAGTTGATGCATTTCTTAGCAAGTTAGCAAACCCATTCTTCGAAGAGGTGCTGTCAACAGGGGCTTACGAGACAGATGCAAAGCTGTTGGAATACACTGTAGTTAACGAAGATAAGTCGGAACGTGTTTATACTTACTTTGGGATGAAAGCAGGAGCTAAAGCCGTTAAGGATGCTAAAGCTGCTGATAGCAAAAAAGAGAACGAGTTTGCGGTTCTGAAAGTTTCGGACCTACCGTATTACTTTAGTTTACGTAAGATGCGGGTGGATGAATTGCTAAAAATGAATCGCACTCAATTCATTCAAAAGAAGTCGGCTTCCGCGAAAACAGGCGATCTAAAGGAAGCAGGACAGTCCGTAAAACCAGGTCCAGGGTGAAAAAGTCTTCTCAAAGCACTTTTAAGTAGCAACTAAGCAGGCGATCCTTCGACTTCGTCTGCTGCGCAGACTGCGCTCAGGATGAGGGGTCAATTCGTCGCCCCGAGCGGGAACGAAGTGGAGCCGAGGGGTCGCCTGCTTAGCTATTATGTAGTAACGTTTACTAACATTCGAGCATACAAAAAGGAAAGTACGTAGCATGGCACCGTCAAATTTGCTCAAAGTAGGAACTAAAGCTCCTACATTTAAGTTAGAAGACCAAGATGGAAATGAAGTGAACCTCAAATCTTTTCAAGGTGAAAAGAATGTTGTTCTCTACTTCTATCCCAAGGCGCTTACGCCAGGTTGTACTACACAGGCTTGCTCGATTCGAGATACAGAAAAGAGTTTTGAAAAACTCGATACTGTTGTTTTAGGTGTGAGTCCGGACTCAGTGGATTTGATCAAGAAGTTTGAAACCAAGCACGACTTGAATTTTCCCCTGCTTTCTGATGTTGGGCACAAAGTAGCTGAGAAATACGGAGTTTGGGGCGAAAAGTCGATGTTTGGAAAACTCATCCAAGGTTTGCATCGAGTGACCTTTATTATCGACAAAGAAGGTACTATTCAGCATGTGATGCCAAAGGTGAACACTAAGACACATCATGAGGATGTTTTGACATTCATCAAGCAAAATCTCAAAGACTGATCCTCTATGAAAAGACCGCATTTTAATGTCGTTGTCGTTGGTTCGGGGGTGACGGGGCTATCCACAGCTTTGCATCTGCACCGAAGTGGCTTGGACAAAGTTGCTGTGCTTGCAGAACCAGGGCCCTTTCCCTTTAGTATGAAAGCAGCTGGGATGCTCTGTGGAGGGCTCTCCGACAATTTTACACGACTTTCGAATGCACATGGTCTTGGCTTCGCCAAAGAGATCTGGAATTTTTCCAATGCAGGCTTTGATGCTGTCATGGAGTTTGTCAAAGCTGAAAAGATTCTTGCTCACTCTCAACGTCGAGTACGGCTTATTGTCGATACACATGAACTGAGAGAATCAGAACAAGCGGTACAGCAGTTAAATTCTCAAGGATTTGATGCCACTCTGTACGATCCTGATCGTTGTCCCTATATAGGGGATCTCCGCAGTCGTATTCTTGCAGTTCAAGATGAGGGGGAGAGAGGTGCCTGGATGGATCAAGGATCTTTTTTGGAGACTTTGCGTCAACATGCCTCTGCTTTTATGATACCTGCTACTTTAGAAAACTTTGATAAGACAGATCAGGGTTTGGTTCTTAGCCTCAGTAATGACAGTGAGATTACTACAGAGTTTCTGGTGCTAGCGTGTCATACAGATATCGTAAGGTTTTTACCAAGTTTGCGTGAGGCCTTAGTGACTTTTGCAGACCAATGGTCGACCATCGATGCTCCGAATTTGCAATTGCAAGATGATGGAGTTGTTTTCAGTGCGCATCATGGTTACGAGTGGGGGGTGTTGAAGCGAAAATCGTTGCACTTTGGAGGAGGTCGCTACCTACGTCCTCTAGCTGGTATAGGTGCAAAAGAAGCGACGCTTATGCCTCGCATCATGGGTCATTTGCAGGAGCAGTTACAAAAAACATTCAGCTGGGGTGCTCAAACACATGTGCAACATAGTACTCCGATTCTTGATATTTGGCCTTGCGATGAGTTGCCGGTGATTGGACCCATGTTTGGTGAAGATCGTATTTTGCTTGCAACGGGATATATGGGGACAGGTATGAGTCTTGGCTTTCAGGCTGGACGCTGTCTAAGTGAACTCATCACGCATGGTCGTTGTGATCGCCTACCAAGACGTTTGTGGCCTGAACGTTTACGTTCATTGTAAACAAAAAAGTGACTGTTCCCTAAGTCTCGAAGGAGATTGGGAACAGCCACTGGTTTACTTTGCTACTGAGATTAGCCTCCTTGTAATAGGCTCAGTGCAACTTTTGGAATTTGGTTTGCATTCGCCAAAACAGCAACACCTGCTTGTTGCATGATGTTGTTTTTGGTGAACTCAGCAGTTTCTGCTGCATAGTCCGCATCTATAATACGGCTACGAGCTTCAGACATGGACTGTGATTGCAAGCTCAAGCTATTGACAGCAGAGTTGAATCGGTTCTGTACAGCACCAAGGTAGGAGCGATATTCAGCAACACGGTTCAATGCTACGTCAATTTTTGCAATGCTATTTTGTGCGTTGGCTTTGTTGTCAACGCGTGTTCCTTCCGTTTTTTCTCCAAGGTCCAAAGAATTTTCCCCACTTGTGAAGGTGTTCAATGAGGAAAGGTCTATGCGGATGATGTTTACTGGATTAGCTTTATCCAAACCATCGAGGTTGTGGAAGTAGTCTTTGTTCACTTGAATTTCAAGTGGGTAGCGATTGCCTCTATCAGCCATTTCTGCTGGTAGCTCCTTCGCGCCTGCTAGAAGTCGAGTACCGTTGAATTCAGTAGAGATAGCAACCCTGTCGATCTCATCTTTGAGTTGCAGGAACTCTTTATCTAGGTAGCCTCGTTCACGATTGCTGATCGTATCTGAAGCAGCTTGGATCGAGAGCTCACGAAGACGGATGAGCATGTTGCTGGTTTCTTCAAGACCTCCCTCTGCTGTCTGAATGAGCGAAATCCCGTCATTGGCATTACGTTTGGCTACGTTCAATGAACGTAAGTCCGCACGTAAGGTTTCAGCAATGGCTAGACCGGCAGCATCATCTGCAGCTTTGTTGATGCGGTTACCCGACGCTAGTCGTGCTGAAGTGTCCTTGACCGCCATCGTGGATTTTTCCAACTGGTTTTGGGCGCCCAAGGAAAGCATGTTCGTTTTGATACGCAGACCCATGGTTGACCTCCTGTCTATCCACGCCAGCCACGGGATGTGGGGCCTTGGATTGGGTTCTAATGAATAGCTGGATTACAATTCGGCAGTTTTTAATAGTATTTAATTCAATTGCATTACTATTATTAAAAATAACATTAAAATATCTAATGATAATAACATTAAAAAAAAATTGTTAATTAGTTTTAACAATCTTGTTAAGAATTCTAACGTTTCAATAAGAGTTCTATAGATTGATTTGGCTTTTTATCTAAAGGGTTAAGGGCCTTTAATACTCTGTTTGCCAAGCCTATGAATACTCAGCGACTTAGAAGCATTTTTGCGTTATTTATGAACCCGGTTCCAAAAATTGCAAACCCATAGAACGGGAAAAAAGCCGTGAATCTCTTAGATACACTCAAAGGCCTGCAGGATGAATTTCTTACTGAGGTCAAAGCTATAACAGGTGATCCGGAAGCTGCTTTCGTCGAATCCATGCGAGTGAAGTGGCTCGGAAAAAAAGGCAGCGTTACACAAATGTATGAGCAGCTGCGCAATGTCGACAAAGCGGATCGACCTGAGTTTGGTAAGCAAGTTAATGCGCTTCGCACGCTTGTTGAGGAACACCTTGTTCAACTCAAAGCAGCAAGTGAACGTCAGGCAATTAGCCGCAAAATTACCGAACGCAAACTAGATATATCTCTTCCGATCAGTGAGAGCCAACAATATGGCGCTCTACATCCCGTAACGCTTATGCGTTCGCGACTGATCAAGGAATTTCGACGACTTGGTTTTGCTGTTTGGGATGGACCTGAGGTCGACTCCGACTTCTACAATTTTTCAGCTTTGAATTTTCCCGATGATCATCCATCACGAGATATGCAGGACACGTTTTTTGTTGACCAGCACAAGTTGATTCTAAGGACGCATACATCGAATATTCAGATTCATGCGATGTTGCAAGAAGCACCTCCGCTGCGCCTGGTTTCCTTGGGGCGTGTGTACCGTTGTGATAATGATGCGACCCATACTCCGATGTTTCATCAGGTTGAAGGTGTTGTCGTTGACAAAGGTATTTCGATGGGCCATCTCAAAGGTATTATCGATACATTTATGAAAGCTGTGTTTGGTAGTGATGTTAAAACACGTTTTCGTCCGAGCTTTTTCCCATTCGTTGAACCTGGTGCCGAGTTTGATCTCTTGTGTACCTGCAAGGGCATAGGCTGCCGTCTGTGCAAAAACACCGGTTGGCTCGAGGTCGGTGGTTGCGGAATGGTGCATCCCAATGTTTTTGAAAACGTCAATTACGACAGCGAAGCATACACAGGATTTGCTTTTGGTTTCGGGATTGATCGCATGGCAATGATTGCATTTGGTGTAGATGACCTCCGTTTGATGTTTGAAGGTGACCACCAATTCCAATCGCAATTCCCAGTCTGTTGGCATTAGAGGTTTGTTATGATTATTTCTTTAAATTGGTTAAAAGACTATGTCTCGCTCGAAGGCCTGACATCGCAAGAAATTGCAAAAGAACTGACGAGCCTAGGTTTAGAAGTTGAAGGAATCAAAGAAACAACACTTTTTGATGAAAAGATCGTTGTTGGCAAAGTGCTTGCTGCACAAAAACATCCGAATGCAGATACGCTGCGTCTGTGTCGTGTCGATGTGGGTAGTGGTACGGTCTTAGACATCGTATGCGGTGCTCCAAACGCACGCGAAGGAATCTTTGTAGCTGTTGCCCAGATCGGTGTGGTGATGCCAGATGGGATGAAGATCAAAGCTTCCAAGATCCGAGGAGAAGCCTCTCAGGGTATGCTATGTAGTAAGCGTGAGCTCGGCCTCTCTGAGGATCACGAAGGTATTATCGAACTTGAAGACCATCATAGTCTCGGTATCCCTGTGCGCTCTTTTCTACAGGAAGTTGATAGTATTCTCGAACTCAATGTTACACCTAACCGTAGCGACTGCCTAAGCTATATAGGGGTTGCTAGAGACCTTGCTGCTAAGCTTCAGCGTCCACTCAAAAAACCAATTTCTGAGCTTCCTCCTGCAAAAGAAAATCACAAGCTTAATATACAAGTCGAAAATGCAGAGGCGAGTGCTCGCTTTTGTGCGGTCCTTGTCAAGAATGTAAAAGCGGTGCCCTCACCTTCGTGGTTGCAAAAGCGTATGACAAGTATGGGCATGCGTTCGATTAACTGCATCGTCGACGTCACAAATTATGTGATGGTAGAGTATGGACAACCCATTCATGCGTATGATCGACGTATCATAGCAGGGGATGCTCTCAAGGTTTCCTTGGGACACAATACTGAATTCAAAACACTCGATGATAGTACGGTTCAACTGAAACCCGAAGATATCCTCATCTGCGATGCTGAAAAAATCGTTGGACTGGCAGGCATCAAAGGTGGACAGAACTCTCAAATTCAAGATGATACAAACGAGATCATTCTCGAAGTTGCACATTTTTCTCAAACACATATTCGCAAAACATCTCGTCGCCTAGGTCTTAGTTCCGAGGCTTCTTATCGTTTCGAACGTGGTGTTGATGTCGAAGTCATACCTGAGGTTCTTAGGCGGGTGACAACACTTCTGATGGAGTGCTTGCGTGAGCAGAATGCTTGTGAACCCTACCTTGCCTCTTCATTGGTAGATTGTTACGTAGCTCCTCTACCTCCACGCAAAATTGCATTGCGTCTGCCACGTGTGCGTACCATCATTGCCAACCCTGTTTGCACTCTTGACAAGTGCATTCAGCACCTAAAAAATCTCGGTTTTGTGTTCTGTGATAAGACCGAAGAACGAGCGCTTTTTGAGGTTCCATCTTGGCGTAACGATGTGCATCGCGAAATCGATTTGATTGAAGAAATTGCACGCCTCGAAGGCTTTGATAATATTCCCTACGAGATGCCTCGCATGGCTATTGCAGGGCTTGCCGAAGATCCTTATATCGAGTTTTGCAATCAGGTCAAACGCAGTCTGGCGTCTCTAGGCCTTTGCGAAGTCATGACCTTTCCTTTTGTCGGCAAAGATATTTATGAGCGTTTGCAGGTTCCTGCAGGTCATGGTCTATGGCCGTCTGTACGCTTAGCGAACGCTTTGAATGAGCAAGAGGCCTTTTTACAAACTTCACTAGTACCAGGTCTGTTGCAGTCAGTCGGACGCAATCGTAATCATGGTCGCAAAGGTGTTCGTCTTTTTGAGATGGCGCGTAGCTATTTTTCGGAAGAAGCGAAATCATGGGTTGCAGGTGGAGTTGAGTGGCAAAACTTTTTGCGTCCGAGTCGCTTGCTGAGTATGCGTGCAAAAAGCGAAAGTGGACGAGTGATTGAGAGAGATCTCATTGCTGGAGTTTTAGACCAACCCTTTGTGCCCAAGGAGTGGAACCACGAAGAGATTACTGCTGATTTTTATCATGCAAAGGATCTAGTTGCGTCATTCCTTAAAACTCTTGGGATTGCAAAAGTTGATTTTGTTTTACCTGATCCTCAGGCCGTGCCCTTTTTGCATCCGCATGCATCCGCAATGATTGTATTTGGTAAAGACCGTCTGGGTTGGGTTGGTGAGCTACATCCTCAGGCTGTGAATGCAATGGATCTTGGAACAGACACTCCTATTCTCTTTGAATTAGATGTGGAAGCGATTTTCGAAGTTCAGCAGAAGCAATCTTACAAAATCAAAGAGCCCATTCGTTTCCCAGCAATGACACGTGATCTAGCTTTGCTTGTTCCAAAGGAACTAAGCTATGCAGCGTTTCAAGCTTGCATGAAAAAATTTCCAAAGAAAAATCTTACGAACTTCCGTCTATTCGACCTCTACGAGGGTGGACAGGTCGGGGCAGGTCTGAAAAGCTTTGCAAGTTCGTATACCTTCCAGTCTGCGCAAAGAACTCTGACAGATGCTGAGGTCGATGCCGAACTCGGATCTTTGGTGCAGTATCTAAGCAAGCAGTTGGGTGCAGTACAAAGGTAGCATTGCTGTAGAGTTTTTCGGAGCAAGTCACTCCGAGCCCCACGACAACCATCCCTACATGGATCGTTGTCGTGGCTTCGATACTGTGCTTCGATCTAAGACCACCTGGCTAAGTAGGCGATCCCTCGGTTTCTGTCTTCCGCTCGGGATAACTTGCGTTGTTATTTTTTCTTGAGGTCTTCAGGAAAGCTTGATGTGAACGTGAAGGATGTCACGACATTATTCTCTCCGAAATAGAAGCGAAGTTCTTTGTAGCGCGTTTGGAAGGGGGAATACTTGTAATAGGCATATGTCCATGTCGGTGTGCCGCTGGAGCTTCCAACTGCATAGGGCTTGCCTAAAACAAGAGCAACATCGTCCTTCTTCGTGCGATCTTTTTGAATCCAGTCGAGGCGTGACGGAAAGTCAGCACCGCTGGAAACGCAAGCTTGCCAAAGACCTGTTAAAGAAACCAAAAGTGTCATCCGCGCCAATTTTCGCCACATAGTGAAGCTCCTATCTTTGCTTGGCTTATGTGTATGCCAAAAGCATAATGCAAGCAGACTATAACAAATAATGGGTGGGACCCGGTTGTTCGAGTCCGTCACCCCGATGATTCCCATTTTCATGGAGTCCGTCAAGATGTTAAGGTGGTCTCTACTTTTTTCGTCCATTTTGGTCATGGTTAGCAGTTTGGGGTGTGAACATATGCATAAAATTTTCTCCACGAGTCGCACCGTTGTCGACGTTAAAGCGAAACGTCCAGGTGATCATCGTAATTTTCGAACGATCACTCTTCCCAATCAATTGACAGTTCTGCTGATCTCAGATCCTCAGCTCAATAAATCTGCAGCTGCAATGGATGTTGGTGTTGGTAGTCTATCCAACCCCCCTGAGTATCCCGGTTTGGCGCACTTTCTAGAACACATGCTCTTTCTAGGGACTAAAAAATATCCAGAAGTTGAAGAATACAGCCAGTACCTAGCAAAGTTCCAGGGGGGGTCTAATGCTTTTACAGCTGAAGAAGATACCAACTATCATTTTGAAGTAAACCATGATGGCTACGCTGGAGCACTCGATCGCTTTGCACAGTTTTTCATTGCGCCTTTGTTCAGTCCTGAATTTGTCGAACGTGAATTGCATGCTGTCGATTCTGAACATCAAAAGAACCTAAAAAGTGACCCATGGCGCTTACGACGCGTTTTTGAAGTTCTGCATAAGCCTGGTCATCCTCAGCAGATCTTTGGTACGGGAACGCTCGAAACTTTGAAAAAAGTCGACCAACAAACTCTGATCAACTTTTATCGAACATACTATTCTGCCAACTTGATGAAGTTGGTTTTGATGTCTCCAAACTCTCTCGATGAGCTTGAGAACCTTGCAAAAACTTATTTTTCAGAAATCGCAAATCATGACTACAAACGTCCAGTTTTTGATTCTGAGATTTTCACAAGCGATCAGTTGCCTCGTCTTGTCAAAGTCAAACCTGTAAAAAAACTACATCGTTTAGAAATTGCATTTGCCTCACCAAGTGAGCTCCCCTATTGGGAATCCAAACCAGCGTCTGCAATTGGACACTTCCTTGGATACGAGGGCAAGGGGTCCTTGCTGTCCTTGCTTAAAAAAGAAGGTCTAGCAACAAAGATTGAATCTGGTTCGGAGTCGTCGACTTATACAGGCTCTTTTCACTTTGATATAGAACTCACAGACAAAGGTGTAAAAGACTGGCAAAAAGTCATCGAACATTTCTTCAGCTATGTCGAATTGATGCGTAAGGAAGGCTACAAGCGTTACGTGTTTGACGAGCGCAAAGTTATGGCTGACATTGACTATGTCTACCGTGAACCGCGTGAAGGCATGAACGTTGCGTCGGATTATGCGATGAAAATGCAGACCTATCCTGCACTTGATATCGATCATGATGACCTCCTAATCCACAAGTATAGCACTGATGACTTCAATCACTTTCTTGATGTCATTCGCCCTGAAAAAATGACTGTTTTCTTGGTTGGTGATGAAGTTGAGACCGACCAAGTCGAACCTTACTATGGTGTGGCCTACAAACAGGAACGCTTTGCATCGGACTTCATTAAGAAATTGACGAATGCTCCGAAAAATAAGCTTTTGTCGATGCCTGAACGCAATCCATTTATTCCAGATGCACTCAGTTTGATTAGCAGTGCAAAAGCAACCGAATCTCAAAAACTATTGGATACACCTGAGGCAACGTTCTGGTTCCATTTGGATGATACGTTCAAATTGCCCAAAGCAAGCATTCGATTGCTGATTCTTACACAGAAGACCAATGGTACTCCACGTAACAAGATGATGGCGCAGCTCTATGCTGAGGCTCTTAACGAAAGTCTGAATGAATGGGCGTATACCATCGGACTTGCAGGTCTGCACTTTGATGTCTCTCAGTCAGACAAGGGTATACAGTTGGATGTATCGGGATATTCGGAAAAGATCCCACAGTTGCTGGAAGAGCTGAGCCAAAAACTGAATGTGATCACGATCGATGAACAGGCCTTTGCTGATATCAAGACCGAACTAAAACGCAAAATTGCAAATATGGTGTTGAACTCTGCATACTGGCAGACTCTCTACGAGATGCGCTATGCAAGCAGTCGAACCATGATTCACAGCTTTGATTTTTACGACCCCATCAATAAAAAGGGTGTCGATCTCATTAGTCCTGTCACATTGCAGGAGCTTAATGAGTATGTCAAAACGCTTTATGCAGAAACCGCTTTGGAAGGTGCTTCGTACGGAAATCTAGATGCGGAGGTCCTCAAAAAATCTGTGCTCCGCTTCTCAACAGCGTTGCATTCCAAAGTTTTGCCAATAGAGCAACGTCCTAAGGAAGAGATTGTTCAGTATCCAGTTGGAAAAGATTTGGCAATAGTTCGTCAGTCGCAAACCAACAATAATAGTTGGGGTGTAAATGTTCAGTTTGGTCCGCGTGACATGAAGCTGAACGCTGCTATTCGTATAGGACATGCGCATCTGCAGACGAGCTTCTACTCGGATTTACGCACCCGTCAGCAGTTGGGTTATATTGTTGCAAGCAATCTCAGTATTCATGAGCGCGTGCTCGGTATGCTCTTTCTAGTTCAGTCTGCTAGCTTCTCTCCTTTCGATATTGCACAACGTGCAGCTCGTTGGATGGAAGGTGCTATACATGAGCTAGAGTCTCTCAGTGCTGAAGAGTTTGAGGCCTACAAGTTGGCAACTATTCAAGAATTGCGTGAAAAAGATAAGACCATTCAAGAGAAACTCGAGACGCTTTACTTTGAAGCAATTGTCATGAAAGGGCAATTCCACTACAAAGAATCGATCGCGCGTGTTGCTGAAAAGCTGACAAAAAAAGAGATGGTTGATATCTTCCGTGGAGCGCTGCTTGGTCCAAAACGGACGAGTCTTGCGGTTTACTACACGACCGATAAGGACCCTAAAGAAAAACCGATGGGTACCCTCCTTAAAGATGTGAAAGCATTCAAGGCACAAACCCCAATCTACGAGTGAGACTATGGAGACTGGTGTTCGCTACTGTTCGATCGATACGCAAACTGTGCTACATGACATTGTCGGTTCGATTGAGCATCGGCCGCACCAGCTCTTTTTAGAAGTTGCTGAACCCTGGGATCGCACCTTCAGTCTTAGTCAGCATTTTCCTCCTCACCTAGCGATAGTTCTCAAAACTTTTGCTAAGAAGGGGGTCTACATAACAACCAGCCTCTTTGCACCTGATGAAAAATACTCCAAAGCAGGTTTTTCGCGATTCATCTACATGCGGGCAAATAGCGACCAGCTACGCTATGACACTTTTGAATTTCTGCTACCGATAGAAGGGATTTCAGCATCCATAGAGACGATTCTCTCTGCAAAAGATCCCTATCGTAGCGAGATGCAAAAGTATCGTGTGCACTCTAATACGGTTCGTGACTACTTTATCTGTACCCACTTTCATCGTGATCGTTGCTGTGGCGTCTTCGGGCAAGCACTCTACGACAAGCTGCAACGTGACCCACTCATTCGTAAGCAAGCGATTCGTCTGTTTCGCTGTTCGCACATCGGAGGACATCGTTATGCACCAACTCTACTCGAGAGTCCAACGTTGGGATGTTGGGGGCTTTTGAACGAAGATTTGGCGCGTAAGATTATGACAAGAGACAAGGATATCGAAACAGTGATTGATCACTACCGAGGGTCTGCGCTCTATACTTCTCCGTTTCATCAGGTTGCAGAACGTGAATTACTCCGGCGCACAGGATGGGAGTGGTATGATGCAGAGCAGCGTTCTATAACGGGAGATATAGACAAGGATCATGGACGCATTACGATCGGATTTGCGTCCCAAGGTGCTTCAGTGAAGAAACAGTATCTTGTCGAAACCCATACTGCAGAACCTATTCATCTGCGTCCTAACTGCACCGATAGCGATGCTCATGCCTTTCCGCAATATAGAATTAAGTCTGTTGAAGCAGTCTAAGCACCTAGCCTAGATTTGAATGTTGTTTCAAAATCAATTTACCAATCTTGGGAGGTGCTTTTTTCCCAAGTTGCATTGCTCCAACTCTCATGTATATTTTCAATAAACTTTTTTGGGTTATCAGCAAGTGTCTCTAATTTTCGTTTCCACTTTTCAATTTTTACAAGTTTTTTACGTATCTTGGTTTCTGTCTCTTGCTTGTTAGTTTGATCTTTTGTACCTGCTAAGAATGATTTGTAAGTTTCAATAATGTCATAACCAGCGCTGATTTTTTTTCTTAGAATCTCTGAGAATATATATTGATCCTTAAAATTTAAATCAATCTTATCTAAAACATGTTCCTTGAAATCGTTATCTGGAACCTTGTAATAGTCTTGAGTTAAATAGCCCACTGGAACAGCCTCTTCTATAGTTCCTTGCGTAATAAAATTTACGGCATTTTGTGCGAAGCTATCTATAGAAATATCGAATTCAACTTGTCGTCCGCTCTTTGCTTCCACGTAGATTGAGCAGCCAGATGTAGAACTTTTTAATGTAGATTCAAGTAGATTTTGAAGGCTTAGTTTAGCCTCGAAAATCTTTCCATTCACATTAGTTGCAATTATCTCATCTATCTTTTTCTTTTCTTCTTCACTGTTGGCTCGACACTCAAGGATTGCTGTCAATTCAATACCCATAGAAACGCTTGATATAAAAGAATCGCCACAATTTTTATAAAATAAATCGGGGTGAGCAGAGTAAAAATCAAGTATTTCTTTAGGAACTCTGTAGGAGGTGAGGCTAATTGGAGAAAAGATTTTTTTACCTGTGATTAAAGCATAAGAGTTAAGTAAGGAAATGGAAATTTCATCTAATGTCTTTACTCCTGCCTGATTTGAGCCTGAGAGTGTTTCTGATCGGAAACCAACATTGTGAGCAATATCACGATTCAATTTGTGATAAAGATCGCTTGTAGACTTTAAATGAGAGATAGAAAAGCTTGATAAAGCGCCTCGTGAATTTAGAGTAGAAAGTGATCCATCATGATCAATACAAGAAGCTAGCTCATTGAGACTAGCTTCTCCCTTTAGGCGGTTAAAGCCTTGCCCGTGGTGGAATGTTTGAATTGCAGGGTTCATGGTGTGAATGCTTAATGGCTTAAGTTGCGTGTTAGAGTCCATATTCAGATTTGGAGATTTATCTGTTTTTGTTGGCAAGATACCGCAGGCTAAATTGATTAGGAGACAAGATCCAAATATTATTTTTCTGGAAAACATATTTATCCTTTTTAGTGCTCATTTACGTACAAACAAAGTGAGGCTAAAAGTTCTGGTGTAATTTCTTATGCTGGCATCATTAGGTTTAGCTGTCTACCAGTCATCTGTAATATCATCATATTTACTTTTGTAAGTTTTATAGCAAATGCGAACGCTCTCGGCTGAAGGAGCATCTCGTAGGCAGGCGCTGAGGTTGGCTAGTGCGCTATCAAGATTGGCTTTTAGTTCTGTGGTAAGGTTGTTTTTTTTAGCAAGCACATCAAGGTCTACGGCAATTTTTTTGTATGCTTCTATGAGATGGTTAAGTTCGTTTTGAAGTTGAGAATTTCTTTCCTCAGCTAATTTAGCTTGCGCTGTCAAGCGAATTTCAGTCTCCTCATGAACGATATTTTTTATCGTTTCTACGTCAACTCCTGTTACTAGGCTAACGAAAAAAGAATCCCAGCTAAAAGCAAAAGCTGGTTGAAGGAAACTATTGATCAGTAAGGTTACAGAAAAAATAAAGTGTGACATCAAATTCCTTTAGTGTTCATATTAGACATTTTCGCTCTCTCTTCTAGGGGGGGGGGTCGAGGGAATGCAAGAGCGAAAAGTTTGCAATTTATCTAGCTTTTTTCTTGCTTTTTTAAAAAGCTATAAAATTAAAGAATTAGATCTTATCAAACGAGATTGTCTTGCTGGGAAATCTGATGTCGTCAAAATAGCTAATTGATGGCTGTGGAAATGGCGTAGAATAGCCAAAACAGACCTATGCTCAATGCAAAAATTTAGATTTGCATCGCTATGCTTGCCAGTCCAACTTTGCGGGGAGTAGCGATGCTGGTACGTCTATTGGTGGCTTTGTATCTTTGCTTTTTCTTAGGAAGTTCCTTTGTACACGCAATAGATTTACATGAGATAAGTCGTCAGGGGGCTCTCCTCATGCGTTCTCAGGAGCCAGCAGCTGCAATTGTTCTCTATAGAGGAGCACTCGAGAGTGCTTCAGATTTTTCTCAAAATTCGGAGCGAGCAGCTATTCTATTCAACCTAGCTTACATTCTTGAAAGTCATTCTCGCAAAGGCCTTCCAAGTGGAGATGTTGAAGAGGCTGCCAGATCATATCGGGAAGCACTTGATACGATGAATGGATTGGATCCAGAAGTGCGTGCTCGTGCTCTCTTCAATTTAGCGATGCTGTATAAAGATGGATTACTAGCGGGTGGCCATTCTTCAGAAAATAAGAGTCAGGCTTTATCTCTATTGCAAAGCGTACAAGAAATACCACGTTTGAACGATCGCATGCATGTTCGCATTCTCTATCACCTTGCAGATCTCTATGCGAATGGAGATTTAGTAACAATTCAAACTCGAGATCGCTATCATGAGGCTGCTTGGTTGCTGAATAAAGCTCTGAAATTTTCTTCAAAAGCATTTCAAAATCAGCAGCAACTCTTGGCAAAGGTGCTTTGCTTGTTGGGTGAGCTGCATGCTCATGGATTTCTAGCTTGTGAATGTGAATCTAGAGACTATGTGCAAGCTGCACTTTTGTTGAGAAGAGCTCTGGATCTTCCTAAAGGCCTACATGGTGATGAGCATCAACGTATCCTGGAGTTGTTTAACTTTGTGCAGGTTCCGGTTCTTGCCTCACCTCTGCCTCATTTTAGCAAAGATCGATGTGCTGAGCACACGCCTCGATATGAAAGATTGCAGCATCTGAGGATAGCGTCTCCCCGAGACTTTTTCTGAATTGGACTCCTCCAAAGCATCATAGACTACGCCTATAGAGCGTATTGACCGTTGGGCCAATTGCTAGCTACTCTGAAGAAAATAA
>CAZWOL010000042.1:0-29223 GCA_964635325.1 uncultured Pseudobdellovibrionaceae bacterium | reverse complement strand
GACGAGCCTCCTCCCAATATATCTCCTAGAGGATTTGATGAACCTCCTCTACCTCCTCTACCTCCTCCCGACGAGCCTCCTCCCAATATATCTCCTAGAGGATTTGATGAACCTCCTCTACCTCCTCTACCTCCTCCCGACGAGCCTCCTCCCAATATATCTCCTAGAGGATTTGATGAACCTCCTCTGCCTCCTCTACCTCCTCCCGACAAGCCTCCTAAATTTTCGAGTAAGCTTGCACCTCCTCCGCGATTTCCTCCAGAAGACCCTCCTCCGTGATTTCCTCCAGAAGAACCTTTTGATTTACCACCCTCTTGTAAGAGAAAACGACCAAGTCGCACATCAACGAGTTCAGATTCTGGTGCTTGTGAAAAACTAACACCGGAATACACGGATGCTCCCAAGCAAGCTGAAAGCAATGCTGCTTTCTTTTTGCGGCTCCAACTGCGACTAAATTTCATAAATTCTCCAAAACAAAAAACAAAAAGTAAAAATAGAAATTTTCGATGGTCCTCTATAATGAGTTCATGATGAACAAAAGATGAAGTATTTGAAAACATGTTGATGCGACAATTTGGACAAACAGCGCATCATCCCTTTGCTTAACGTCTTAAATCAGGTACGCATATTAGGCGTACATTTATCATTTGTTTTTCCTTAAGTTTTTTTAATCGAAAATGAGTGATATTGACGCACCTATATTATGGGAATCAGGAAGGATTTTATGAAAGCACCGACTTCTGTCACAAACATGGCTTGCAACTCCACCGGATTGCTTGGCTTCTTTTTTGCTATTTATGGACTTAAGGGATATTCACAAGATCTCAGCAATCTTCAACTCACTCTTTTGCTTTTAGCAGCAACAGCTCTACCAATGATTCTTTGTGAAGTTTTTGTTAATCAGTCTTATAAAAATCTATCCACTGGCTTAGACTTCACAATTCGAAGAACACCAAATTTCCAACGCATAGCCACAAAACTCATCGGATTTTATACGATTCTTTCATTACTTGCTCTCATGTATAGCATCTTTCCGGAATATCGAGGCGAGTTCTATGTAGCATATTATGAGTTGCTAAGCTTTGCAGTTCCAATCATGGTTCTAACAGCAATACCCTACTTTTCATTTCTAGACTGCTACCTTGTCAACCCAGAAGACAGCTATTGGAAGCTAGGTATGGCAATTCTAAGAAAGAGAGATTATTCAACAGAAAACTTACAGCTCCTTTTAGGATGGATGGTTAAGGCATTTTTTCTACCATTGATGTTTGTATATTTTAAAAACGACACTCATTTTCTTTTCAACTTTGATCTAAAAAATATTCTCTCATCATTCACTAACAGTTTTGATTTTCTTCTGCGCTTCTTTTTTTGCATTGACCTTCTCTACGTATGCATCGGTTATATGTGCACACTACGCATACTAGATACCCATATACGTTCAACTGAACCCACCTTCCTAGGGTGGGGCATTGCGTTGTTTTGTTACCAACCTTTCTGGTCATTCTTTTCAAACAACTATCTATCGTATTCGGATGACAGACAATGGACCTATTGGTTAGAAGGGACTCCATTCTATGCTGCTTGGGGCATTTGCATACTAAGCTTGATTGGAATCTACATATGGGCAACTTTAGCTTTTGGTATACGCTTCTCGAACTTGACCAATCGTGGAATCATCACAAACGGACCCTATCGTTTTACAAAACACCCAGCCTATCTGAGCAAAAATCTAGCATGGTGGCTAATTTCTATGCCTTTCATGATCTCTACAAGCTTTCAAGATAGCTTTCGTCATTGTATACTTCTATTCGCCCTAAATATGGTGTACTTCATTCGTGCAAAAACAGAAGAACGGCATCTCGGTACGGATCCAGCATATCAAGAGTATGCAAACTATATTCGACAGCACGGTATTTTCGCTCGCACTCATGCATCTGTGCCCAAGACAGAAATGATATATTCACATCCCTCATCAATTAGCTAACTTATTTTAAAATGATTGCTTACAGATAAATTGTATGATACCTTCTGTGCATAAATTCCCCCAATATACATTGATGTCTGGCTGTTAATTTCACAAGGTGCTGCAAACACAGCACCCGAAGTTGGCAAGTATCATTCTTTTCTAGCTATCTATTCAATATCTGTGTGCAGGAGTTTTATATGGTTCAGAATCATAACCGTGGTGATGTGATCAGCGTTCTAGCATTTTCACTTCCTGTAATCATCTCACAAGCATGCGACAGCTTGATGATGTTTACTGATCGCTACTTGCTTTCTCAACTTGACCCAGTCTCACCAACAGCCTCAATGTCTGGGGGTATGACTGCATTTCTACTTTGGATATTTGGAGCAGGACTACTTGGCTTCTCAGCAGCGCTTGTCTCCCAGTATCGAGGGGCAGGTGATCTAAAATCTGCACTCAGTGTTGTACCACAAGGCCTCATACTGAGTTTTTTCTTATCTCTTCCTCTACTCATATGGGGAAAGTCTTTAGGAGCCATGTATTTTTCATTCTTAAAAATGCCTGCCCTTGAATATCCACTTGCGGTCCAATACCTTGACATCATCTTGGATGCATGCCCATTTGTATTTGCAAAAGTTGTTTTTTCAAGTTTTTTTTCTGGTATGGGAAAAACTAAAGTTGTCATGATCGTTAATATGATCGGCTTGATCGTCAACATCCCCCTAAGTTACTCCTTGATCCATGGAGCTTTGGGAGCAGAATGGCAGGGTGTAAGTGGAGCTGCCCTAGGAACTCTATTTGCAGAAATCATCATGACATTGATCTATATTGGTATTTTCTTATACAACAAACGTGAGGGTCTCAGTTGGAAATTTGCCTCCCCTATTTTTAAAAAATTAGTTCAGTATGGGGCACCGACGGGCCTTGAATACTTTGTTCTAACCTTTGCCTTCAACACCTTCCTCACAATGTTTCACTCGTTTGGCATTCATGCTGCTGAAGCAATTACGATCGCAATGAATTGGAGCTGGCTAACTGTCTTACCTTTCTTTGGACTAAATATCGGTATAATGAGTATGTGTGGCCATGCCTTGGGTGCAGGCAATATTCACTTAGTCGAGACCATCACCCGATCCGGACTCAAGATAGCCTTTGCGATTGTTGGCATTGCTAGCCTTGCATTTCTAATGTTTGCAGATGACCTCGTTCTTCTCTTTGGTGTAAGTCGCGATCTAAAATCCTTTGCATTGGCTTCTTTCATGATTCGTACACTGCCAATCTACTGCATTTTTGATGCAACATCATTTGTACTCACCGGCCCATTGCGAGCGAGTGGGGATACTAAATTTTGCCTTGGAGTTTCAAGCGTGGGGCATTGGGGGGGACTAATTCTATGTTTCTTAGGAACCTTCTATGCAAACTTTTCACCACTCATGGTGTGGAGTATATTTATCGTCACACTAGGCCTACAAACTTTAGCCTTCACTTGGCGTTATCAAGAAGGTCACTGGAAACAGATCCAAATGCTTAGCCCACCAATCTAAGGTTCATTGAACAGCGAATGGCTCACGCATCTTAGCATACAACGCACGAACGTTCAGAATGTGAGTAACAATATCTGCAAGCGTTCCGCTTCCATATGCAACAACACTCCACAAACTCTTGTCATAGTAGTGCTGATTTGCCATATCAAAAACATCCTCAAAGAATCCAGACCATGGGTTTAGAAGATGCATAACAGCACAAACATGAATAAAAGCATGAAGACCTATCCACCCTGGATTTGATTCCGTCATAAAAAAGGCCAGTAGACTGGTTAACAAATCCATCGAAAAATAACGAATACGCTCGTCTTGCGTCAGAGTATCAATCGAAGAACCCATGAGCACAGAAAGATGCAAGACAGCATGCATTGACTCTGCCAATAACAGAGCAGGCAAGATTGGCTTCAAAGCTGGATTCTGCCGAAATTGGTAACCTAGACTAAGGAGCGTTGCTGCAGCAATAACAAAAGGAGTCGAAGAATGTGCTTCTGATTTTACTAAACAGTCTTTATTTGGAGCATCTGTACTGATTACGCAAAGTGGTACTGACGATTTGGGTACGGACTCCATAGCTTCTGCACGTAAAGTCGATACAAAACTGAGACAGAGGACTAGGGCCTGTACCTAGTTTCTTAAAAGTTTGAGCCAAACCATAGTCGCCACCATGTCCACAACAGCTTTGTAATTTCGCTTTAGCTTGTCATACCTGGTAGCAAAGGCTCTGAACTGTTTCATTTTTGCAAATAAATTTTCGATAGTGTGGCGGGACTTGTAAATCTCTTTATCAAAATGGGGATTTTCTTTTGTGCTCGTGCTTTTCATTGGGATTGATGGTTGAGAGCCTTGCTGAATAATCTGATTCCGAAGATCACCCGAGTCATATCCTTTATCCCCTAGGATTATCTCAGCCTCTGATAATTTTGCTAAGTTATGTGCTTCTCGCATATCGTGCGCCTGGCCCTCTGTAACTATTGTCTCTAATGGGTTTCCGTGGGCATCTGCAAGAACATGAACTTTTGTTGTCAGTCCACCCTTTGAGCGCCCAATTGCAGTCTCCTCTCCCTTTGCTGCTCCAGAGGCATGTTGGTGAGCACGGTTGATCGTTGAATCCATCGAATTTATCTCGTTGTCAGGGTCAAATTTGCTAACTTCAAACAATGCTGTGGTGATTCCGCATTTACTCCAGCTGTTGAACCGGTTGTACACCGTGGAGTACGGGCCAAAATCTTTAGGAAGATCTCTCCATGGTTCACCGGTCCTTATGCGGTGGAGCATACCCTCAACAACATTCCTAAGATTGTCATTCAATCTTGCACCAGCTTGTAGAAGCTTTTGTTCTAGGACATCCCACAGATCATCTGATAACATCGTTCTCGACATAAACTCTCCTTTTTTGTCGAAGAAAAGTTTATGTCACCTCGCCATAACTTGCTGTAAATATTCTAAGAAATAATGCGCGCGATCAAGCTTTTAAGAAACTAGGTACAGGCCCTAATGCAATACACATTCTCTTAGCTAACATAAAACCTCAGTATGCTAAATTGAACACTACGCCCATGAGTTTCTGCTCCATTTTTTAGATCAAAAGCAAAAGAAAATTCACTTTTCAGAGAGGCGATAGGATATCATTTAGATTCCTCTCACTTCTGACTTTGCCATTCATGCAATATCAAACAAAACATTTTGCACACGTCGTTAGACACGCAATATTCACGCACTTCTAATAACGGTCTTCTCATTTGGATACGCTAGTCTTGAATATCCGTTGCTATCATCCCTCTAGTCTAAGGAGAGCTCATGAGAAGTTTAATTTTAGGTTTCTTGCTACTTTCAAACGGCGGATTGCATGCAGAAAATCTGGTCCACCCAACATGTCAGATTTACCTACCGACCGGATCTAAAATCAGCTCGTATTCAGAAGATTGGAAGATACCACTGCAAAAGCGTGGATATGCACCAGTAGAACGCGATGTTGATCAATTAAAAAATGAGCTTCAAGCCGGGGACCTTATGCTAACTTTAAGTATGGAATACAAAATCAACCGTATAGCACCTAATATTTGCACTATTGCAGTTACATTGCAGCAAAGAACAGAGAGATCTGCAAATGCTGATTTAACATCAGCAAAAGTTACACAAAGATCCTTTGGCCATACAATACACTGCGAAAAGGCTATCAGTAGTGCATTGCATGAGTTTCCAAAATGCGTGAAACAGAGTCATATAGAAGAGTAAATAGAAACTTCCTACTCCTCCCACTCTCCCCACCCTTGATCGTTAGTATCAGGGAGGAGATTCTTAGCAAGCTCTTGGATTTCTATTTTCTTCTTAGCGATGGCTCGTGAAATCTTCTGCAAAGAAAGTGATGCAGAGCTTCTTCGTTCAGCAGTATTTGCCAATTCATAGCTCTTTTGATAGCTTTCAAAATCCATGTACAAATTTCGCAAATTATTCTTCTTCAAAACAACAAGACTCTTCGTATTATCAACTTTCTGCCAATCAATTTTACGCATAATATTATCTTGAAAATTGCTTTGAGGGATCACTCTGTAGCTTTTAAGCTCGACGCGAACAGGAACAGCCTTACTCAAATCCGATTGCGAAAGGAAGTCAAAAGAATCTTGAACAAAGTGTTCAAGATCAAAACGAATTCTACCTGCAGAACCCTTCGATTCTACAAAAATGGAGCAACCGTCATGACTCGCTTTATTCACTTTCTGCATAAACGAGTGCAGCTGCTCGCCTCCCGAAAACAAGTTCAAGCTCAAGTCATTATTAATAAGATTATCCAGGGATTCCTTCTCCTCCCAAGTATGGTTGACACATTCAAAAACAGCTAGAACCTGCGCACCCATGTATACTGAGGAAACAAATTGATCACCATTATCAGAATAAAATCGATCTACGTTTTTCGAGTAATATTCAATGGAGGATTCTTTGACAAAATAGTCCGTGAGAGTAATCGCGTTGAAGGTTTTAACACCTCGAATCAAAATGTAGGAATTTTTCGAATAGGTTTTAAATTCTTTTAAACTTTTCAAACCTATATTGGTCTGGACTGTAAGATCTGTAGTTTTAAATCCAACATGCGTAGATATATCTAAATTGATAGCAGAAAACAGTTCAGAGACGGAATTAAAAGTTGAAGCACTAAAACGCTGCGAACCTCCCTCACTTTTGAGAATCGACTCTGCTTTATCATTAGAAATGATATTATTTGTCGTTTTTAAACTTTCCAAGCCAGTAAGACTATTGAAACCTTGCCCAAGATGAAACGAGCTATCCTCTTCAGGATCTAGGGCAACAAACCTAAGTTCTGTTTTGGGTTTCTGCTGAGAAACTTCTGGGGAAATTTTCACTCTATTTGAAAGAGGACCACAAGATATAAACAGCAAAGACAGAATAAAATAGCGCATTCGCAAAATCACAAAGACCCCCAATCCTGATCCCAACCAGATGCTATTTCTTCATATTTTGATTTGTAGGTTTCGTAGCAACTTCTTGTAATCTGTTTTGAATTTGCTAGAGAGATACAGGCCTCGAATTCAGCTAACACTCGGTCCAGATTAAGCCTAGTTTCTATATTGGCATTTTTAGAGCTTCTCTTTATTTTATCCATAGAATGAATCGTATCCAACAAAAGTTTTTTTGTCGCAGACAGTTCTTCTGCCAACTCTTTAGCCTGATCTCTTAGCTTTTGATTTTCGATTTCTTTTTGCTGTTGAATACGCTTATTTACGGCCTTGATAACTGCAAAATTGGCAGATTGACCAGTAAATAATGTCAAGATTTCCATCCCCAAATTACTCAAAGCAGATGACGAATAAAAACTAGTGAAACTCAAAGTCAATATCAACATCAAATATCGCATAAAATCAGACCCACCTTATAGCAGTTACGTTGAAATAATCCGGTGGATGTATAAATCACAACCTACTGATTAACAACCAGAAAATCCGTTTCTGTTTAAGTGATCTGTTTGTTGCCAACAAAATTTAAAAAAATCATAAGATTAGACCCTATCAAGAATCATCGCCAGGCAATGTAGGATCATCACAGCAGTTGTTTAGAATTGGTAAAACACATTGAATTAAACTATAGTTGTAATAACTTATGTGTAAAATTGACCAATACAAAGGGAAGCCTTGACCATGAGCTCGCTCCATTTTTCAAAAGTAATTTTGATCACTTCTCTTTTCAGTAGCACTCTTAGTTTTTCTAAACCCCCTGTCGCTCCAAGCAAGTCCGAAGAAAGTCATCGCAACGATCTGGCACAAGCTGATCTCAGCAGCTTGCAAAATATAATCAAAGGTTTTGAGCAAGGCCTAAAAGATCGAAAAGCAGAAAAAGTCTGCGAAAATTTGGCGGATGATGTGCTCTTTGTAAATCAGCAAGGCAACATGTTTGTCGGCAAAGAAGCAACTTTAAAACGACATCAAAGCATCTTAGCTCCCGGTGGTTCATTGGCATCTAAGCCAGCAGCTCACTATGAAGTGATTCGAATGCTTGGCTCATCCACAGAAGGCCACGCTCGAGCCTTGGTCCACTGGAAGTACCCGACAAGCGATGCATCTTGCAGCACCTTAGCCTTTAGCGAGAGCGATCCACAAGAAGGTTTCTTTATCTTTAACTTCGTAAAAACTAAACAGCGTTGGACCATTGTCACTTTGCAAAACACTCCCACACCTAGCCAACCAAGCAAAGCTCTTGATAGTGATAATGCGACTTGCAAAATCAAGTAGCCCACTAGGATGAGCACACTCCTTCCTATATAATCAGTACTAGCGACACTAAAAATCTTACAAAGCCAAACTCTGGAAGGAACTCCTATGAACATATTTTTATGGGTGCTTCAAATCCTTTTAGCGCTACATACACTCATAGGAGCAATCTGGAAGATTTCTAACCCAGCTCAGATTATTCCTTCACTCACAATGATTGCGCACGAAGTTTGGATTGGAATGAGCGTCATCGAAGTATTTTGCAGTGTAGGTTTTATTTTACCAGCTCTTGCATTTGCGCTTCCTAGATTTCGCAAATACTTCGAACTAGCAGCTTCGGCAGCAGCTAGTTTTGTAATGATCGAGATGCTGACATTTTGTATTTTGCATTTTTACTCTGGGGCCGCTCATGATGGTTCGACTATCTACTGGAGTATTGTCGGCATTCTGTGCGCATGGATTGCATATGACAGATTTCCACGAAAATCTAAAAGCTGAAGAGACTTCTTTCAAGATGAACTGAAAATCTATCCATAAGACACTTATTGCAGAGAAGCAGGAGAATCTAAATAATTCTGAATTCCTAAAAATCCACTAACCAAAAAGCCCGAAAGCAGAGGAGCTCCAAATGCACCACTCGCAAGTAGCGAATAGAGTCCATTCGTAGCAACATTCGGAATCAAATCAACGGACAAGACACTCCATAGTATGATATTCTGTGTTAGTATTGAGATAAATCCGAGCGAAACTCCTCCAGCAGCAACAAGCAGCGCGTCCCAATCTCTTTCACTATTCAGCCCCAATCCCATGGTTCCTGCAAAAATTGCAACGGTATTAGAAAGAATTGAGAGGTCTCCCAAATACTCTACAGACTTTATAGTCTGATTGTCTTTAAGTGTAGTATTCGACTTCAAAGCAAGTTCAAGGTCTTTCAATTGCTCACTAGTCCAATTTATAGACAGAAAGCTTGATCCCACCATCATTGCAGCAAAAGAACGTAATATAAATCCTTGAAAGCCTGTTTCACCGGCACAATGTGCTTGCGGAGCAGATAGACCGAGAATCATAACTAAAATGCTCGTGCAAAGTTTTCGCGAAAAATTCATAAACGCTTCCTTATAGAAGTAAAAGATTAGGGAGATCATGCTACCTACATTAGAATGCATTTATAAGTTGCATTCTAACGGAGTGCAAGATTGACTATAGGAGGCGACAATCGATGTACATCGCACTATCTTTGCTGTTTCTTTCCAATATTTTTATGACGTTTGCCTGGTATGCCCACCTAAAAAACTTGAACGACAAACCACTCTACGTAGCCATCTTGGTCAGCTGGTTGATCGCTTTTTTCGAATACTGCTTGCAAGTCCCTGCCAATCGAATTGGCTTCCAAAGTTTAACGCTTCCGCAGCTTAAGATTCTTCAAGAGGTTATGACTCTCTTCGTCTTTGCGGGGTTTGCATGGTTTTACATGGGAATTCGTCTATCGATGGATTTCGTTTGGGCAGCTTTGTGTATGTTAGGAGCTGTGTATTTTATTTTTCGCAGCAATGCGTAGCCCATCGAGGCAATCATCTAAAATTTTTCGAGTTTGACGACATCGTACGCAGGTTCTTCGTATGGGTGTGCATCTTTTAACGCTGCGATCACCGCTCGAATATTAGCCTCCACACAAATGACCTGCACATAATATTCTGCAACTCTATTTGTCTCGTTCTTCTCTCCAAGGAAAGGTTTGGCTCTCTCATTCGGTAGAAACTGCCCTTCTCCTAGAACTTGCCACGCACAATGTTTGTAATCTCCAATTTCACCAGCGCCCTGTGCAAAAAGGCTTAGCTTTACTTCTTCAAGATGGGATGGGGGAACAAGAAATCCAACTTTATACATGCTCAATCCTATCTAATAACATCGCAGAATCATCATTTTGAACGATTCAATATAATATAACAACTTGTTATACAAGGATTATTAAATTTGTCTTCATTTTTTGAACGTTTTGGACGATATTATAGAAGAGTCTGCATAAGGGGTTATCATGAAGCTATCGAAGCCAAAAATTGGGATTTCAGCATGCCTGATTGGCCAGCCTGTTCGACATAACGGGTCCTACTTTCGTCATGAGTGGATTGCAGATGTTCTTGCAAAACACGTTGAAGTTGTTCCTGTTTGCCCCGAAATGGCAATGGGCTTAGGAAGTCCTCGTGAGTCCATGCGTCTGCTAAAAACTCCGAATGAGTCGACCGCTCTTGTGGGTTGCCGTAGCCAAACTGATTTTACTGAGCAAGGTCTTCGAGCTTCATCCTCGCTAGCTCAGCAATATGGCCCTCAAGTAGATGCTTTCGTACTTGCTCCCAAATCACCAACATGCGGAGTAGAGCACGTTCGCCTTTATTCAAATTCTCAAAATTATACTAGCGACGGACAAGGTCTATTTGCTCAAGAGATGCATAAACAATTCCCTAATCTACTTCTCGTCAATGCAGGCCGCCTCTTCGAAGAGGACGCTCGTAAAAATTTTTTGACAGCTATTTTTAGCCTCGCTCGTTTTCGTGAAAGTGTGCACAATCGCTCAACATTGCAGGCTTTTCACAGGAGTCATAAATTTTTGCTAAATCTCTTCTCTATCTGTGACACAAAAGAACTTGGTCAAATAGCCGCAGGCACCGATACAAATGATTTGGAACGGTACCGAGAAAAGCTCTGCTTGATACTACGAAAAACTCCAACCCGAGGCACACAAGTAAACGCACTTGAACATCTCTTTGGTTTTATGAAAAAATTTCGAAGCCGAGAGCAGAGCGCACACTTGCTAGCACTAATAGCACGTTTTCGTACTGGAGAACTCTCGATGGATCTGATCTTACAACTTTTGAAATTTGAAAATAGCGCACACAAAATTAGCTACCTTGAGGAGCAATATATTTTTGAACCATTTCCAAACGCCTTAGCTTAGAGGATTTAATTATGTCGAAGACAATATTAATGATGGGTGGAAGTGGATTTATAGGGAGTGCTCTTGGAGAGAGCTTGGCTGCAGATGGATGGAAAATCAAACTACTTACCCGCAAAATTTCTGACCACGAAGGCCTCATCTCTTATCCTTGTTCTTTACTAGAGTGGGAGAATGGACTCATTCCACCAAATGCACTTGACGATGTGACAGTTGTTATTAATCTTGTAGGACAAAGCATTGCTGATCATACCTGGACAAGCAAATATAGATCTAAAATCCTGAACTCACGCATCGATGCCGTACGTGCACTAAAAAAAGCTTTGCATCAGCAAACCAAAAAACCTGATCTTATTCTACAAGCTTCTGCAATCGGGTTTTATAGTAGCGATCCTGATCACACTTACGATGAACAGTCTCCATCTGGCACAGGCTTTCTTGCAGAGACCTGCCAAGCTTGGGAGAGCGAAGCCCAGGAACTTGCACAATCCGTGCGACTGGTTATCATGCGTAGCGGTCTTGTTTTAGGTTGGGAGGGAGGCGCCTTTCCAACTCTACATGACATCTACTGTTCCGGTCTCGGCGCAAGACTCGGACACGGGCAGCAATGGATGAACTGGATTCATATTAGGGATGTGATCCGCTTTGTGAAGAAAACTATCGCAGACTCATCTTACGAAGGAGCTTTCAATTTAGTCGCTCCAAATAATGTGAGAAATAAAGACTTTCATCAGTTACTAAGTCAATACACACCAAGTTTGCAAAAACTAAAAGCGCCACAAATAGCCACTAAAATGCTTCTTGGCACACGTTCAGAATTGGTTTTACAAGGATCGCATGTACTACCCAAGAAACTTTTGGATGCAAATTTTAAGTTTGAATTTGCAACGCTTTCACAGTGTTTCAAAGAACTATTTGACAATACTAAAAACACTCATGCTCACGTCTTACACGCACATCAATGGCTACCTATAAGTATACAAGAGGCTTGGTCATTCGTTGCAACTGCCGAAAATCTCGAAAAAATCACCCCTCCATGGCTTAACTTCAAAGTTTTGAAGACATCGACACCAAGCATAGAAAAAGCAACACGCATAGAATACAAACTACTATTTCACGGCATAGCTTTACGCTGGACATCCGAAATTAGCTCTTGGGAGAAGGAACAAAAATTTAGCGACAAACAAATTCGAGGACCCTACAAATCCTGGAATCATCAGCATACTTTTGAAAATCTAGGAGAGGGTACTCTTATCAAAGATCATATCGAATATACACTCCCTTGTTTTCCATTAGGAGAACTCGCTTTGCCTCTTGTCAAACGTGATTTAAAAATCATATTTAACTATCGTAAGCAGGCCCTCAAAAAATTGCTCGGCAAATTTCCAGGAAAGAATTCGTAAATGTGTGAACCACGAAAAATATATATTAGCACAAAACAAGCAGCTCAAGCTTTGAATGTGAGTGAATCCTCTATAAAACGCTGGATCGACGATGGCTCCATTACAGCCATTCGAACCCCGGGAGGACATCGACGTATCACTCTCGAGAACTTCGATCATTTTTTACAGACTACTGGATTGAAAGTCGTTAACTTTCAACATCTAGGTTTGGATAATAGTGCTTTAACAAAAACTGAAGAAGGAATTAGCACATTTGCTCAATCTCTTTTAGATGGAGATATCTTTGCGCTTCGTCAATCGATCCAACGCACCATCTTGTCAGGAGCAAGTTCTCCACAGATCTGTGATGAATTGATTTATCCTGCTTTCCAAAAAGTCCGCCAGCAATGTTCACACCCTAGCGAAGAGTGCCGAGTCTTGCACCGGGCTATCGAACTCATAAGACGTCTTTTGCATGAAATCACTCGTGAATCAAACAATTCCAAATCTATGAAGATCGTATTTGCAGATATTGGTTACGAAGTTGATGCATTGCCAACATACCTAGCACAATATGTTGTAAGTGAGCGAACAACACCTCTGCAACTTGGTGCTCAGGTGCCCCTAGAAGTATTGGTTGGAGCTCTAAAAACATGGCAGCCCAAGATCCTCTGGATTTCTGCAAGCGGTCCATTTGCTAAAAAAAAGGTAGATGCATATATGGAAAAACTGCTTACACATATTTATCCTACATCTTTTAAAACTGTATTTTTTGGCAATCTACACACACCAAAGAACGCATCTGACTACAATCCTCGTTCATTCTCAGATTTTTCAGCCTATATACGTGGTCTGGAGGCTCATTTTGAATAAGAAATCAGGTACAGCTATTCATTGGTTCCGAAGGGACCTCCGCCTTGAAGACAATCCTTCCTTAGTTGCAGCATGTGAATACGAACATGTGATTCCGGTCTTCATTTGGAATTCGGATCTTATCGCTGGCCAAAGTTTGGGAGAAGCAAGTCGATGGTGGCTGCATCACTCTCTGCTATCTTTGCAAAAAGAGCTTGAAGAAGCTGGATCGCAACTGCTGATCATGCAAGGTGACCCGCTAGTGCTTTTGCGTCAACTTGTAGAACAAACAGGTGCGAAACACCTATCTTGGAACTCACTATACGAACCTAACATACAAAACATCGATAAACTTATACACAAAGAACTTAGTAAAAATACCTATGTAAAAGATTTCTCCAGCTACCTACTGAAGACACCGGAATCGGTTCTAAAAAAAGATGGCAGTCCTTATCTAGTCTATGGAGCTTATTTTAAGGCAGCAACAAAAGACTGGAGGCCTCCACAAAGTTTAGCAAAAACTAAACTCAGTCCATTAGCATCAAAGATTTCCACAAATATCACCATAGCAAGCTTGGGACTTGAGCCTACGCTTGCTTGGAAAAACGGTCTAGCAGAAGCATGGACTCCTGGTATCAAAGGAGCTCATACTGTACTCAAAAATTTTGGTCTAATGAAAATTAGATCCTACAGTGAAGATAGAAACCACCCCAGCATGCTAGGCACTTCACGCGTAAGTCCTTACCTTCACTTTGGAGAACTCTCTCCAACTATGATTCTGGAACATTTGGAAAATAACAGAGTAGGGTGTCTCACTGAGGATGCTCTGCAATTTACCAAAGAAATATTCTGGCGTGAGTTTTCACACTATCTTCTTGTACACTTTCCACATGTGGTTGACCAAGCGTTGAAGACACAATTTGCAAAGTTTCCGTGGCGCAATGACGATGAAGCTCTACATTGCTGGCAGAAGGGAAAAACAGGATTTCCAATTGTTGATGCGGGTATGCGAGAGCTATGGCATACGGGTTGGATGCACAACCGGGTGCGAATGATCGTAGCATCTTTTCTCGTAAAAGACTTACTGATACCATGGCAAAAGGGAGCGGAGTGGTTTTGGGATACACTCGTAGATGCAAATTTAGCAAACAATACCCAAGGGTGGCAGTGGACTGCTGGATGCGGAGCTGATGCAGCACCCTACTTTCGCATTTTCAATCCAGTGTTGCAGAGTCAGAAATTTGACTGCGAAGGAACATATATTCGAAAGTGGTGTCCTGAACTTGCAAAACTACCGAAGAGCTTAGTACACGAACCATGGAAGGGAGATAGGAAAATTCTAAAAGAAGCAGGAGTTGTGCTTGGAACTAATTATCCTTGGCCTATTATCGATCACAGTAGTGCCAAGATTCGAGCGATGAAAGCCTATCACGCCATAACTAAGCATTGAGCCATCTACGCTCAATTATGTGCCTTCTAGAAGTTCAGAAAGATCTGTATTGTCATTAAAGACCCTTTTAGTGACAGAAAATTTTGGCTTCAAACGACGAGGCCAGATCGCATTCCAAAGAAAGCCACCTTTTGCAATAAGAACAACCTGTTCTGCCATCTTTTCAGGTGGAATTTTTGCAACCATATGTGGATTTTTACCTGTTTCCAAAATGGCACAACATTTTACATCACCAATACTGAAAGGATAAGACATTAGATTTTGACTGTTTAGATTTTGGCGAGTATCTGGGTCTAATGTTGAAGGATCAGAGACATTTAAAGAATTCAAAATTTGTGAGATCTGACGATCATTAAGCTTGATGAGCAAACGCTCAATACGATTTGCAAAATCAGCACCTCGAATTGGCTTCAGCATGAAATCATTAACCCCATTACTAACAGCAATCTTTAGCAATTCTTTACTTTGTCGAGCTGTTATCATTACAACAGGCAACTCTTCGGGATCCCGATACTTGCGAATTTTTCTCAGTATTTCGATACCATTAGATCCAGGCATCATAAAATCAAGAACAACAAGATTACAATCATTATTGACGAACTTGTCCATACACTCTGTCCCTGAAGTCGCCTGAATAACATCAAAGCCCTTATTTTCTAGTGCTTTTGTCATTAGATTGAGAGCATCTGGACTATCATCCGCCAAGATGATCCGATCTCTTTCGGGCAATCCAACAGCCATTTCAGTAAGAACTTTGGGTGCTTTACTATCCATCATTTGCTTACCCTATCCAATTTTATTCACATCTAATCGATCCAAATACTCATAAAAATTCACAAGATTTTTCTCAACCTCGCTTACGATTCGAACAAGCTCATCATCGCGCAAAGACTCACAATTATTTTCCAGATCTTTGCAAATTTTTGCAACACTAACAGCTCCAAAATTTGCAGATGACCCCTTCAAAGAATGAGCCAATTCTCCAATTGCATTGCGATCTTTATCTTGACTACTTACTTTCAATTTCTGCAAAAGACCATTTGAGTAGTCCACAAATATTTTCTTTTGTTCAACAAAAAAGTCAGGATCATCCGGCGTGTTCATACTCATGAGATCTTGAATAATCGACATATCTACATTTTGGTCATCCATACGCAACAACTCCGGATTTGGTTTTTGGTCGCAACGTTCAAGATACTGGACAAGAGACTTAAATACTTTTTCTTTGGTAATTGGTTTCGCTATAAAATCGTTCATACCAACATCAAAACAGTGCTTTCTATCTTCTGCTGCAACATTTGCTGTCATAGCTACAATTTTTAGCGATGGATTAAAGGAACGTATTACCCGTGTCGCTTCATACCCATCCATCTCTGGCATCCGGCAATCCATCAGCACTAAATCAAAACTTTCCGACTTGACAGCATTGACTGCTTTTAGCCCATCTTCAACGACAACAGAAGTACAACCAAAGTAGTCCAACATTTTTCTTATTATATTTTGGTTTACAAAATTATCTTCAGCGATCAATATCTTTCCACGTAAAATTCCTTTCAGATTTGTCGGCACTGCCGCAGACTCAGGAGAGTTCGATTGCTTAGTTTTTGCAGATTCAAAGACAAATCCTAGTGTGAACTTAGAACCAACGCCAAGTTCGCTTTCAACATGAATAGTGCCTCTCATCATCTCTGTAAGACTTTTAACAATCGCCAAACCAAGACCGGTACCACCAAAACGTTTTGATATCGAAGAATCAATCTGGGTAAACTTATTGAATAACTTTATTTCATGTTCTTTGGAAATCCCGATGCCGGAATCTTCGAAGCGCAATGTCAATGCAAGCTTATCCTTTTCAACCTCCTCACACTTTGCGACTAATGCAACACCTCCACGCTCCGTAAACTTTACTGCATTACCCAACAAATTATTAATAATCTGTGTAAGACGAACAACATCTGTAATGGCATTATGATCGCAATTTACAGCATCCATTCGAAATTGTATGCCTTTAGATTCACACTTCATTTTATGGGGGATAACAATTTCATTTATAAGATTTGCAATATTGAATTCACTATTTTGCAGCTCCATTTTTCCAGATTCAATTTTTGAGAAATCAAGAATATCATTAATCAATTCAAGAAGAATGCTTCCTGAGTTGATGATAGTTGCAACATATTCAACTTGCTCTCCAGCCAAGGAAGTATGAGCCAGCAAATCAGCCATACCAATAATACCATTTAGAGGTGTGCGTATTTCATGGCTCATATTTGAAAGAAATTCGGACTTTAGTCGAGATGCTTCTAAAGCAAGCTTTTCACGTGCTTCGAGTAGAGACTTTTCATCTTCATGATGTTTTCGTTCTGTAATATCAAATGTAATTCCGGAAATACCAATCACTTTCCCTGCATCATCAAGAGTCGGTGACATCGTAACATTATACCAACGATTACCAATCTGAGTCATTAGTTCAAATGTTTCACCTTTAAATGCTCGCTCCATCGCTTCAACCACATGAGGAAAAGGCTTGTATATTTCATTTATCGACTGCCCAACCATTGCGGAAGCAGACAGACCTGTCGCTTGAATAGTAGCTCCCTCACGAAATATGAACTTGCGTTCCAGATTCACCGCCCAAAATGAAAATGGGACCTGCTTCAAAATCGCTTTCAACTTATTTTCTGCTTCTTGGCGAGTTTCTTCCGCGATGACTTTTTCATGAATATTAAAAGCTATTCCCGTACAACCATCAGGTTTTCCATTTCGATCAAAAATAGGTGCGTAAAAGCATTCATACCACCCCCCCCTAATCCTGATACGACAATTGAATTTTTCTCCACGTAAAGCTCGCAATACCATTTCTAAAACAGATGGATCATCCTTATAAATTTCAAAAATTGATGCTCCAATACGCTCTCCAGGATTGACACCGAGTGTATTAAGCCCATTACCATCGGAATAAGTAACAATGCCTTCCTTATTTGTAGAAAAAAATATCACATCTGCATTTGCAATAACCAAATCTGACAGTCTTTTTGACTCAACAGCTTCAGCTAACGCGGACTTTTGTTGGTGAATGTCACTAAAGGAACCAAACCCAAAAACATGCTTATTTTTGAAGTTATAAATAGGAATTACACGAGCAACAAACCAACGATAGCTCCCATTGGATGGATGCTTCAACCTAATTTCCATTTCAAAAGATTGACTCAATGACAAAAATTTTTCCAAATTTTTCGTAAAATTCGGCAGATCCTCTGGTGCAATAATCCCTTTCCAACCGATATGTGAAAAGGCATCAAGAGAAAGTTCTGTATACTCAACCCATTGACGGTTTACAAATATCAGAGAACCTGAAAGATCGACAGTCCACACCAGCTGCGGTATAGAGTTAAAAAGTGTTTCACGCTCATCATAAGATTCCTGAATCTCCTCAAATAATTTCAAATGATTCGAAACTTCTTGATAGATAGCCAACAACATCACAATCATTGCAAGAGAGACAATAAGTAGAGAATTTAATTTAGCTAGAAATGGATCAACATTTACTAAAGGTAAGAGACTATACTTGAAATTGGTAATCCAAATAAAGATACTCAATATAATTGGTACTGCAACAGCAAAAAGCAACTGTCTTCTTTCATATAACGAATATATAGAGAATGAGAGCATCGAAGAAGTAAAGAACCACAGATGCGTATCAGAGTTTTGACCTAAGGCCGTCGCATATGCATAAATACTCAAATTAAAAACAAGGATGAAGGAGACTCGAGATAAATTATGCTTAGCATATCGGTTCAAAAGAGGTATGACTAAAAAAGCAAGAGATAAAACAGTGCTCAAAGCACCCATTAGCAACTGACTCTCAAACATAAATGCGCAAGCTACAGTAGCAGTAGCACCACTAATCACATAAGAGTATAGGGTCGATGTTCTAATTTTAGAAGCAAGAAGCAGATCCCGCACCCTATCGACACTATTTGTCGCTGTAGTATTTCTATTAAACATTAGACTGGCTCTGCTATTCAAAGAAAATTGAATCCTATTCAAGTTTTTCGGATCATGCTGATTTTACTTAAGTATTAGAGGCAGAGACCACAATGATGTTAGTGTGATTATAGATGCTAATATGTTGAAGAAGTGGTTAAACAATCACTTTTTATCGACTTCTTAAATACTGTTTGGGCCATTCATATTGCACACCCAAAACATCTGCAGCATGAAGAGGCCAATAGGGATCTCGCAAAAATGCACGCCCAAGAAAGACTGCATCGGCTTTCGAAGAACGAATAATACTTTCTGCTTCTTTTGGCTCACAAATTAGCCCAACAGCAGCAGTTGCTATATCCACTTGTCTACGTATGGCTTCCGAAAACATAACCTGATAAGATGGTGCCACTGGCACAAAAGTATTAGGCAGCAAGCCACCACTAGAACAATCGATTAGATTTACTCCAAAATTTTTTAGTGCACGTGAAAATTCAATGGATTGCTCCAAATCCCAGCCACCTTCCATCCAATCTGTTACTGAAATGCGAACAAAGAGTGGCAAAGATTCTGGCCAAACAGCGCGAACTGCTTTTGTCACATCGAGAGGAAAACGCATACGATTCTGCATAGATCCTCCATATTCATCCGTCCGATGATTAGAAAGTGGAGATAGAAATTCATGGAGCAAATATCCATGCGCCATATGAATTTCTATAACTTCGAATCCTGCTTTATAACTACGTAGAGCTGCCTCTTGAAAGGCATCTATAATATCTGACATATCTTTGTGAGTTAGCTCTCGTGGTACAGACCACCCATCTTCAAATGCCAGCGAACTTGGCGCAACACAATTCCATCTTTGTGGATCAGAAGCTTGCAAGGGCCCCGTTCCATTCCATGGAGCCTTCGTTGAAGCTTTGCGCCCAGCATGTGCGAGTTGTATTCCTGGCACAGAACCTTGGGAGCGAATAAATGTGGTTATAGGTTGAAAAGCACAAATATGTGCATCCGACCAAATCCCTGCATCTTCAGGACTAATCCGCCCTTCCGGACAAACAGCTGTCGCTTCCACCATAACAAGCCCAGCGCCGCCAACAGCACGACTTCCCAAATGAACCTGATGCCAATCCTGAACAAATCCATCCTGGCACGAATACTGACACATCGGTGAAACCCAGACACGGTTACGAATACTTAATTCACACAACTGCAATTTCGTGAATAGATGTGACATCAAGCTTCCTCCAAGCAAAATATTGATCCCTGCATAGCTAATTTCATCCTACAAATAGCTTCATACTCATCATCCTGAGTGATAACCGGTGGGGTGACGAGTATGAAGCTATTAAAGCAGAGATTCATATTTTTGTGTTCGATAAAGTGCTATTTACTCTGTTTTATGAGAGCCAAAAAAGCAGAAGACAGCACTCCATAAATTTGGCTTAAAGCTTTATTTTTTCTCAAAATAGATTCAAAATTATACAAATAGTAAGATAACAAACTTCTAATTAACTTGGAGGATTCTGATGGCAGGATCAGGTCTTATAAGTGAGATTGAATTTTCTTTGTTTGTCAAAAATGTCACTGAATATGCTATTGTCACTCTCGACAAAGAAGGCAATATACTCAGCTGGAATGAAGGAGGTGAGCGCATACATGGATATTTAGCTGACGAAATTATTGGAAAAAATTTCGCATGCTTCCATTCTGAAAGAGATGTCAAACTAGGAAAGCCACAAAGAGAACTAGAAATCGCTGCAAGTAAAGGCAAGTTTGAAGACGAAGGATGGCGCATACGCAAAGATGGCAGTCATTTTTGGGCAAATGTAGTCATTACACCAATACGTGACAAAAATGGAAAGTTGGTGGGCTTTGGTAAAATTACTAGAGACCATTCTATTCGTGGCAGCAGCGAAGCAAAATTTAAAGGCTTTCTTGAAGCAGCTCCAGACGCTATCGTCATTATGTCACGCGATGGAAAAATTGCCCTCGTCAATTCACAAACAGAAAAGCTCTTTGGATATTCACGTACTGAACTTGTTGGACAAGCCGTCGAAATTCTAATACCTGCACGCTATCAAGGACGACATCCAGCACATCGTGACGCATTTTTTCGAGACCCTAAAAGTCGATCAATGGGCTCTGGACTTGAACTGTATGGGTTACGAAAAGATGGTTCCGAATTTCCAGTTGAAATTAGTTTAAGCCCTCTGGAGACTGAAGATGGAACTTTAGTTAGCAGCGCAATTCGAGACATTAGTGATCGTAAAAAAGCCGAAGAAAAATTTCGTGGCTTATTAAATTCAGCTCCCGACTCAATTGTAATTGTCAACCGATTTGGAAATATCGTCATAGTCAACACTCAAACTGAGAAAATATTTGGGTATCCTCGAGCAGAACTTCTAGGTCAACCTGTCGAGCTTCTTATGCCAGAACGTTTTCGAAAAAAACATCCAAATCATCGAGATAATTTCTTTCTCGATCCCAAAACACGAGCTATGGGCAATGGATTGGAGCTTTACGGCCTTCGAAAAGACAAATCAGAATTTCCAATCGAAATTAGTCTAAGCCCACTCCAAACAGAGGATGGAATCCTTGTTTCAAGTGCCATTCGAGACATTACAGATCGAAAGATCTTAGAAGATAGAATGCAAAAAGCCAATCGCTTAAAAAGTGAATTTGTTGCAAATATGTCTCATGAATTACGCACCCCTCTTAACGCAATAATTGGGTTCTCTGAATTACTACACGAAGAAATGATTGGGCCTGTCCCACCAGAACAGAAAGAATATCTACGCGATATTATCACAAGTTCAAACCATCTGCTGCAGTTGATCAATGATATTCTCGACCTTTCGAAAGTTGAAGCTGGTAAATTTGAGTTTAAACCCGAACGTATAACACCAAAGAAGATTCTTGATGAAGTCCGCGATATCTTGCGTGGCATGGCTTCAGAAAAACGAATTCACATCGAAACATCGATAGATCCAAGTCTTGTCACACTTTTTCTCGATGCACCTAAGCTTAAACAAGTTCTTTATAACTACGTATCTAATGCTATTAAGTTCACTCCGGAAAATGGAAAAGTTTCGATTTCTTTCAGTCGCGAAGCAAATGAAATGGTACGCATCGACGTCCAAGACACCGGAATTGGGATCAGATCAGATGATCTACAGATTCTATTTACAGAATTTCAACAGTTAGATTCAGGATCCAATAAAAAGTATGCAGGCACAGGACTTGGTCTGGCTCTAACCAAGAAAATAGTAGAAGCACAAAACGGCCATGTTGAGGTAAGCAGCGAAGTTGGAAAAGGCAGTAAATTTTCTGCAATACTCCCAATCGAAATGCACATCACTGAAAAAGAGCTTCCTTCACCAACCCTAAAAAGCAATGAAGCAACTCCACGATTTAGTGAAAGCGAACCAAAACTTGATGAATTTTCTTCAAAATTTGATGAGGCAACAATACTTGTTATCGACGACAACAGCAAAGATCGTGAATGGCTGGTAAAAAATCTCAAAGAAGCACAATACAGTGTTGATTTTTGCGACAACGGAACTAAAGCGATCGAGCTTTGCAAAAACAAAACCTATTCCGCGATTGTCCTTGACCTGCTATTACCTGACAAAAGCGGATGGCAAATCTTGCAATCTATTCGATGTGAAGATAAGAACAAAAATATTCCGGTTATTGTTGTTTCTGTTTCTCCAGAGACATCATCTGCATTTGGATTTGCAGTTCATGATTATTTAACAAAACCAATTGAAGAGCATGTATTCCTCAAATCTATTCAGCGGCTTCACTTGCAAAATTCCAGCAACAGAAACATTTTGATCATTGATGATAACATGCAATCTGTAAGAACAGCAGAAGCTTTGCTGCGAAAATCAGGATACCAATTGATTCGAGCTAAACATGCAGAAGAGGGATTAGAAATCGCGCTCCGAACCACACCTGCCTTAATCATCCTTGACTTACTTATGCCTGGAATGGGAGGCTTCGAATTCCTTAATCATGTCCGAGAAATTCCATCATGCAAAAAGGTTCCGATTGTTGTTTGGACAGGCAAAGATCTTACAGCAAAAGAACGGACGATCATTGAAAACCTAAGCCAATCCCTTGTACAAAAAGGACAAGGCCTTAGCCTTCTCTTACGAGAACTCAACAATCACCTGGAATATAAAAACATTGCTGACAAGGAGTCTTCACATGAATAAGGGACGCATACTTGTCGTTGATGATAATCCTATCAACTTAAAATTGATCAAAGTGCTTCTTATCAGTCATGGATTCAACATCAAAACAGCTCTCAATGCAAAAGAAGCATCGATCCTAATAGAAGAATTCAAACCTCACCTTATACTCATGGATATACAATTGCCTGATATCGACGGACTAGAGTTTACACGTCAACTAAAATCCATCCCCAAGACAAGCTCTATAATTATCATTGCGCTTACAGCCTATGCAATGAAAGGAGATGATCTCAAAGCAAAATCTGCAGGATGTGATGACTACGTCACAAAACCAATTGAAGTCAAAACTCTACCATCACTCATTGAAAAACACCTTAGCAAGGCTGATCTAGATTCATAATATTCTGAAATGAGGAATAACTATGTCGACACCAACTATACTTTGTATCGAAGATAATCCGATGACACAGAAGATATTGAAAGCCACTATTGAAAGTAAGGGCTATCATTTTTTAGGTGTCGCATCCGGTAATGAGGCATTTCAGATACTAACGACCAGCACACCCGATCTTGTTCTTCTAGATTGGTTTCTTCCCGACATGATGGGCATGGATATTTTTAGCCGCATACGCAATATGCCTTGCGGTGCAACTGTACCAATTATTTGCATGACTGGATTCCTTTCACCTGACGATGAACGAAAGATGCTCGACATTGGCTTCCAGGGACTTCTTATCAAACCAATCGCTCCTCTACGTCTTCTTAAAGAGATAGAGTCGCTTTTATTTGAAAAGCAATCAGACATATCAACTGCAAAAAAACACATATTACTAGTTGATGATGATATTGTGCAGCTTAAACTAGTACGCACTCAGTTGGAGATTGCAGGTTTCTCACTTAGCACCGCCAAAAATGGTGTAGAAGCCTTGGACCAGCTTGATTCCAATACTCCTGATTTGATCATCAGTGATGTTTTGATGCCAAAAATGGATGGATTTCAACTTTGTCGAGAACTACGAGAAAAAGCTAGATATGGACACATTCCGATCATTTTACTCAGCAATGACTATATCACTGATGAAGATCGAACATTTGCACGCACTATAGGAGCCTACGATTTTGTATTTCGACTTCCAAACTCTTCAGGACTTATTCAACTTGTAATTGATGCCTTAAACACTCCATCTGAACGCATTATCATCGAGCAAGAAGAATATAATCAAGAGCATAAAAATCGTCTTGGCTATCAAGTAGAGCGCCTCTCTGCTATTAAGGATGAGCTTGAAAAACGTTGCACCCTTCAAGGAGCAACCCTCTCAGTTATCGGTGTTGTCACTGAGACCCTATCCTCGCAAAGTAAAATTGAGTCAAAGCTGGAGACTATACTTTCACAATGCTTAGACATAGCAGGACTCTCTATGGGAGCCATTTATTTAAAAAATGAGGCCAATGAACTGCAAATCAAAGCACAAATTGGAGTAGACTCGAGCTCTCTACCGACACTAGATGCATTGATAAGCAATACAGTTATTGGAAATCTTGTCGAAAATCGCGGAGCACCTCTCGCAATTTCTTCTGCAGATATCAATCGCTTTATTGATAAACAAGCTCAAAATCGTGGTGATATCAATTCAATAATTGTTGCCCCCATCAATTCATCAAATGCAAATCTTGGATTGCTAATCGTCTTTTCTCATTTTAATGATTTAAGCAGTCAAGATTGGACCACATTTGGCAGCACGATCGCTACAGGTTTAGGACAATCTATAGCCCTAGAAAGATCCATTAAAGATATAAAAAAATCTTTGTTAGAAAAGGAAATTTTACTTAAAGAAATTCATCATCGCGTTAAGAACAATCTCCAAGTTATTGTCAGTTTATTGAATATTCAATCACAATTTGTAAAAGATCCTAGAGATTTAAACATTTTCAAAGATTGCCAATCACGTGTTTATAGCATGTCCCTAATCCATCAAAAATTGTATCAATCCGAAAATCTTTCACGAATCAATTTCGGAGATTATATTCGAGATCTTTCACTACAACTAACCCGATCCTATAATGTAAGTAGTGAAGATATTTTAGTTAAGATTAGCACTCAAGAATATTCTCTTGACCTCGATCTTGCTGTTCCTCTTGGACTAATCATTAATGAGCTTCTGTCCAATGCCTTTAAATATGCATTTCCCACAAACCGAAAGGGTTCGGTTGAAATTTGTTTAAACACATTGGAGCAAGATAAACTATCTTTAGTTGTTGCTGACAATGGAATTGGGCTACCTCCGGGATTTGCAATTGAAAAATCAAACTCGTTGGGCCTTCAAATTGTCCAAGATCTTTCACGTCAAATCAATGGGCAACTTGAAATAGGCAACACACCGACTGGAACGAACTTTAAACTTACGTTTCCAAGCAAATAGCTAAAGATGGCGTAAAGAAAGGAGAACACTGTGCAAGGGAAAACCATACTGATCGTCGAAGATGAGGTGCTAGTTGCACGTGACTTAAAACAAATGCTAGAAAGAGCAGGATATATAGTTCCTGGACATGCTATTTCTAGCGATGAAGCTATTCAACTCGCTGAAAAATTCAAGCCTGATGCCATTATGATGGACATTCATTTGCATGGACCTCTCGATGGGATAGAGACTTCAAAACGCATTCGCTCTTTTCATGACACCCCCATAATCTACCTAACAGCCCATTCTGATCGAGACACCATTGCACGCATGACAAAAACTGACCCAGCTCTTTATCTTACAAAGCCGTATCAAGAGAATGAATTGATTGTCAACATTGATATAGCGATTAATAAACACATATTTGCAAAGAAGCTAAAAGAAAATGAGGCTCGCCTTTCGACAATTCTAAAATCAATAACTGATCCAGTTATTGTCAGCGACCCTGATGGACATATACGTTTTATAAATTCAGCATTAGAACAACTTACCGGATGGAAAAATTCTGAAATTGTTGATAAACATGTCCATGACCAGCTTGCTTTTAAAGACTCTAAAGGGCAAATTTTAAATAATGTTCATCCAACATTACAAACCATAGAGAAGAAAGAGATTATCTTTCTCGACGAAACTGTTCATATCAGCACCAAAGATAACAGACTACTTCCGGTAGATGTAAGCTCTATTCCCATACTAGACAGTGATAACAACATACTAGGAACTATACTTGCGATTCGGGATTCGACTAAATCTCAAGTCATGAAGCAACAACTCCTTGCAATGACTGAAGAACTCAAACGTTCAAAAGAACGAGCTGCTGAGCTTGAATCCTTCTCTTACACAATTTCGCATGATCTACGCGCTCCTCTAAGATCTATAGATGGTTTTAGTCAGATCCTAATGGAGGAGTTTTCGAACAAACTTCCTGAAAAAAGTTTAGAACACTTACATCGCGTACGTAACGCTACAAAGCGTATGGATAATTTAATTTCGGGAATATTAAATCTTTCACAATTTACCAAACGCGATTTAAAATTTGAGACAGTGGATCTAAGCACTATGGCTGAAGAGATTTCTCAAGAGCTCAGAATGAACAACCATTCACCTTCAATACAAATTATCATCGAGAAAGGCCTGACTGCGAAAGTTGATAAAATACTCTTCGGATCTGTGCTTCAAAACCTCATAGCAAACGCTTGGAAGTTTTCCTCAAAAAAAGCGAATCCCAAAATCGAAATTGGATTGCTAAAAAAAACCGCAGATGAAAGCATCTTTTTTGTTCGGGACAACGGAGTCGGATTTGATATGAAAGGCGCAAATAAACTCTTTGAGGTCTTTGAAAGGCTTCACAAACCCGAAGATTTTCCAGGGACCGGCATAGGTCTAGCAACCGTCAAAAAAATTATAAGCAAGCACGGCGGAAAGATCTGGGTGCAAAGCGAAGTGGACAAGGAGACGACTTTTTATTTCTCCATACCAAATCGTGATGAAACCTCTATTTCACAGTGAGTACCCAAAGACGAAGTTTTTTCAATGCCTCTACGGTTTCATCTGAGGCTACTCCACGATCAAGACTCGATAAATGTTCGCTCGTTTCCCATTGCGATTGATAGGATACATTGAATCCAATATCTTCAAAAAAACTAAAAATCTCAGCCTCTGTATCAAAGGCATTGGCTTCAAAGTTGCGATCGGTTTTCAAATTGACCATATCCATCATCTTCTTGTAGTCATCTTTATCGACAAAAGAGTGCGCAAAGCTAGCTTTAGTATCAAGATCGGGTGTTACCCAATATCCGCCATACTGACTCAAAACCTTATGAATATTTTTTGCAGCAATTTTCTTTTCTTCTTTTGATAAATATTGAAACAGACCTTCGTTTGCAATAAGAAGAGGTCTATTGGTATCAAAGTGTTCTAGGGCAGGTGCTATTTCTGTGTAGTTCAGAATATTTGTCGAATGAAAGAAAAGGTTTTTCCGTTGCTGAATATTATTATTTTCCATTATAGTTTTGACAAGTTTAACTTTTTCATTGGTAAGATCAGGGAGATCTGTCTCAACATAGGTCAAACTTGAGTCACTAGTCATGGCAAGGCCACGCAGAGATACACCACTTGCAAATTCAAGAACCTGCTTTAAATTTTTTTTTCGAATAAAATTTTGAATGCAATTGTATCGAACTTCTACAAATGGAACGAAAAAATCTTTGCGTGGAAAGTCCACCATCGACTGTCCAAAAACACTACGTACAGTTTCTTCTACATGAAATTCTTGCGCAATATCTTTGCTGAAAGGAAGGTCTGCAAATTGTCGCCAATATGCGACCATTTTGGCAGTTGGGCTAATCTTATCGTGATTAGAAAATTGCATTGTCATGACAGCTCCTCTGTTTGCTCACTAGTGACATGCCTGAAACCAACATAGAACAAAACAATGGAACAAACAATTTCCCAACCAAGCCGAGTTAACTTTACTCGCACGCATAGAAAATTCTGATCAATGATGATATCAAATTTTCTATGCCTAAGGATCCACGCTTCTAGTGAAGGATCTTCAATAGGAGATTTTCTAGGCGAATACGATCACTCCATACCCCAACAGTGGCAATCTGACCTTGGTCATCTTCCAATGTTTTACCCATAGAAGGACCCTCGCTGAGAACTTTGACATTCATTTCTTGGCTTCTGACAAGGTCAGGCTGCAAGATCGTCGCACTCGTCAACGTATCCCAAAACATATACTGCCCATTGAGGATGAGTGGGGTTATCACCTGTAAACTTTGGAAGACAAGACGTGCAGCTTGTGATGTTTCACCATGTAGTTTTTGTAAAAAATGCAGACTGATCTGTGCGTGTTGTGTTGCATCTAAGGGAATGAGAGTCATTGGAATACCACTTTCTAGAACATGTTGCAACGCTAGTGGCTCATTATAGATATTCCACTCTGCACTGCCATCATGACCGGATTCCTCTACATTACCTTGAACAGAGAAGGCGCCACCCATTACATAAATACGCCGGATTTTTTTCACAAGCTCAGGAGCTGCATGCACCAACTCCGCAATGTTTGTCAGAGGTCCCGTCGCAAGAATGGTGACGGATTCATCGCTATTCTGCAAAGCCTCCTTGAGTACTGTAAGAGCATCAGGAAAAGGCTGCTGCGGACACTGCGCTGACGCTTTGATTTCACCCCAGATATGCAACTTCGTGAGCTTAGTCGAATCTTCACGCCAAATATGTGGAAATAGGTTGGTGCCTTCATTTTTTCCAACACCTATAGCAGGCATCGTCATGTCTGGTTGCAAGAGTTTCCATAAATTCACAGTCCACTGAGTTGCGGGTTCTGCAAAACTATCTGCTGGAGTAATAGTGATAGCCTTGATATCCTGCGGATGAGCCAAAACATGCAAAGCTGTTGCAATGAGATCATCTACACCTCCATCATGATCAATAATGAGCGGATTAGATGCAGACGCATTCCAAGAGAGAAAACAACCTAGAGCTAAAGACCATCGACGCAATGAAATCAACATACTAACACCTCTAAACGTTTTGAACATCTTCCGAAAGTCTACGAAAAAAATGCTACTGGGATAGAAATAGATTTTTACCAAACTTTGGAAAACCATAAAATGGCTGCATATTATTCATTCTTGAGAGTGGAAAGTTTTGACTATCCCGCCAATCTTAGAACCTTATCCTGACCA
>CAZWOL010000041.1:0-30491 GCA_964635325.1 uncultured Pseudobdellovibrionaceae bacterium | reverse complement strand
TTTATTCTGGCACCTAGATGCCGTTTTTGGAATCAGGTGGGTCCATACCATTATCTCGAGCGGACAGCTGAATCCGTCATCTCGAGCGGAGTGCGAAGCACGAAGCCGAGAGATCGCCTGCTTAGCCAGGTGGCCTTAGATCGAAGGATCCTTCGAAGTACTTACGAAGCTCAATGTAGACGATCCCTCGGCTTCGTGCTGTGCACTCCGCTCGGGATGAACAACGGGTGGCTTGCTTAGGGGGTCACGACTTCGTCAAGGACCTGTTGGGTCTGCTGCTTTTCAAGGTTGGTGAGTTGGGTTCGCAGTTGGTTGATGGTTGTCTCAGAGTTCTGTATGGCATCACGAAAGCGTTGGTAAGCATCCCCGGTTCCAGCAACAAGGAAAGTGCCGTTAGCCCCCATGACCACGAGGGCGGTTCCAACAGTGAATATGGATCCAATTGCAGCTCCGTGCATGACACTTCCTAAGACGCTGCTTTTGGCTTTTACCTGAATTTGTTTACCATTTGTTGGGCTTACATTTCTTGTTAGTTGTCTAGGTTTCGTAGTGCCGTCAGATAAAACATCTAAAGTTTTAATGTCCCCAGGTTTTAATCTCTGTAGTTGGTATTTTATTGTCCCATCGGGTTCCTTGAACTCGATGAGAACCCGTTCGTTATAAACTGCAACTTTACTTTTTCCATCTGCGGTTTTGACCCATTCTATTTTTTCGAGAGAAAAGTTTTTTATATTTTTTTTCTTTCCTTGGATTTTTGCCTTCAGCTCGTCTTCGTTGGTGACAGAACTTCCGTCGGTGGATAGTGCGCTGAATAATTCCTGATTTAGTACCGCTTTTTTCTTTTCCCATCTTTGCTGAACTTTTTTCCCATTGTTCTTATCCGCATATTTCATTGCACCAAAAAGAATCGCATAACTGATACTCACACCAATCAAGCTTGCACCGATTGCAATAGCAACTCCATCTGTTGTTTTGGATTGAACCTGCACAGCGTCGTTAGCAAAGTCTCCGCTTTGCGTTGTTACAGAGCCGCTTGCTGTATTGGTGGTCGTTGCCGAACTCACCGTAGTGCTACGACTACTTGCTCCGTAATTTTCTCGAGCGGAAGCAAGTATTGCAGCTGGATCGATGTTGGCTACAGTGGAATCAGCGAGAGTGGTATCTGTGCCTGCAGCAAGACTTGTAGAGCAGCCGGAGCTATCTGCGAGGTAGAGTCCTGTCTGTCCAGAGCTCGAATCAATCTCGTTTTGTGTTAAAGCAAGAAGGTCGTCATAAACGTCGCTTGAAAAGATGTCTGCAAAGTCCCTCTCTCCTTGTATAAACTTTTGAGCGAGAGAGATTTGCAATTGCTGTTCAGTGGTCACATTGCTTGGCTTTGAGCCGATTTCTTTGAGAAAGTCCTCAGACTTTGCTGAGAGATATTCAGCAACTAAGCCGAGTTTTTTTCGGATCTCCTGAATTTGCGATAAACTATCTCCAAGAGCTGTTGCAGTGTTGACGCTATGGTCGAATTTGGTGCTGAGGGATGGACCACAAGGCACATCTTTGTTGGTCGGACTCGATGTGCAGCCCTGTGCAGTGAGTGTCAGGGTTGTGCTTTTGCATGAGCTAGGCAAATAAATTTCTTGATACAAGGATGGTCCCGTTTGCCCCTCTGAGCATATTTCATTTTGGTCATCCGTAATTTTATAGGTCGCATAATCTGGATATTCATCCGGACGTGATGCTGTTGGATCTTTGGGGTTGAATGCCACTAATAAAGTGCTTTGTGTTGGGGTATACGCCATCGTGACAAGAAGCGGGTCTTCCAAAGTCAGATGTGTGGCATCGATCGGAGTTGGGACAAGGCCGAAGGAGTTTTTGACAACATCGGTAGTTAGAGATCCACAAGCGTTGCTGCTTCCATTTACTTTTGTTCGAATGGAGGGTTTTGGATCCTCTTTGCATTGTAGAATAGAAGAGAGAATCAAAACTGTCCCAATCCAATGGGGCCATCGTTTGTTGGAATGGGATTGCAGACTGAATTTCACAGCAAACCTCTTTCTTATCCAGGGTCTTTGCATCAATGAGGGTATCGGCCGTTCTTTGGAATCATTAAGTAAGGGATCTTGAAAAGTATGAAAAATCTACCAAACCTATCGGAGCTCATTCTTTGTCTAATCTTTTTTTTTGGCGTAAGCTACTGTGGTGACAGGCAAGATCGGACAGATCCCCCCACTCCTAACCTCAATCCTGCTGTGGATAATAATAGAACACCACTAAGTAGCGGCACAGTAACTGCTACTTTTACGGGCACGGCGACGGATACCAATACATCGACTGAGAATGTGACAGAGACGGAGCTGAGTATTCCGTCCTTGGGAGCAAAGCTCCATGCTGTTTTACGTACTGTTCCAGATTCTAATGGTAGCTTGATGATTTTTTTCCATAGCGAAAATAGCAATCTTCATGAGTCGGATCTTGTTGCTTCGAGGTTGAATGCATTGCAAATGAATACGCTTGCCGTGGATCTGCGTATAGGTGGTACACAGTTTGGTCATGACAATGTTACGGTCGAGGATAATGCGTCCGACACCAGCTTTATGACTCTAGTGGCAGATTTGCATTCGACAGTGCAGTGGGCATCTACAAAGTATTCGACTGTTTATGCGACAGGATCATCCAATAGCGCTGCTGCCTTAATTAAGGAAGCACGAACAAATTCTGTCATTGTCAAATTTGCAGTGTTTTCACCACCAAGTTATATCGAAGGTGAGGCCATTTACGATTACGTCGGGCAAATTTTTAAAGCTTTCCTAGCTGCAGCGCCATTGTCAGAAAAGTCGACGATGGATAGTGTATTGAATGCGGCTCTCTCGCAATACCTGGTTCGGAGTACTGATCAGGTTGGGGATCACGGATTGGCGCTTTTGAGTAATACGGTTGTGCAGGAGCGCTATCTTTCCTTTTTTGGACTTGTGAATTAGGTGTTGCCCAACACCTTTCGTCTATTATGCACCGCGCTCGAGGAAGCAGGGATTTAGAAATTCTTGCGTTAGGGGCGTATTCTTTGTAAGATTCGCCCCTACTTCTCTAACCCCCTACAATTCCTTAGATCGAGGGCTACCGTGCGGTTTGCAGTTATTTTATGCTTTTTTGTCCTTTTCACTGCTTGCGGTGGGGATAAGCATGCTGATCGCAAAGAAATTGCGTTTCTGCACCGTGGAACCCCTTTGCTTTATAAAATTGCCGATCCTGAGTGTACTGCGGAGAAAGCACTTAAAGAGTTAGGTCTGACTAAGGTCTGGGTGGCTCAGTCCGGAAAAATTAAGTTGCTCGAGTTTGATTTCTCAGATGTATCGGGAGATGGGCTGCATTCCAAGTTTGTGCATGAGGCGATTGTCGATTATGCATTGGAGTTCGAGTACCACTGTCCTGTGGATGCCTCAAATCAACCGCATTGTCAGACTCCTAAAGTCAAAATTCAGGCTCCTGGTCGACGTCTCTATTTCTGCCGTAAAGGTGGAAATTATCCACGTGAGTCCTTAGAGAATGTTGCTCTTGCATCTCTTGTTGGTGTACGCAATGCGCATCAATGGCATACAAGCGTTTTGGATTCTACAAGTTTGGGATCTCTAAACTTGCTCATTCATCCGCAAATTATTCATCATAAAGTCATCGACAATACAGTCTCTACCGGGGCTGTCTCTCTTGATATCCATGATACTCGAGTTAACGATGCTCGTTTTCTCACAGTTGGGAATTCCAAATACATTGCAGTTTATCCAGAGGGTTTAGATGCAAGTTCCAAATCTTTAAAAAGTGAGTCCCGCTTCTGGGAAATACCCGCTGTGCTGAGTCATGAGTACGGCCATTTCATTCTGGAACACTATGCTCCAAAATTGCTTTCTACCCTTGGAGTAGATGTAGGCATAGAAGGTTTGGATTTGGTGCGACTTGCGATCGATGAGGCCTTTGCGGATCTTGTTTCTTATTTTACCTATGCGAAAGATCGTTCTATTGTGGGTGCCTACAGTTTGGATGGTGCGTTTGACCATCGTAAGGTATCACGACAGCATTTTTCGGATGGCACTGCAAAACGACTCGATGCATGGTTTCTGCAACATTATTTTGCGCAGACTTCCACATTGGATCTACGCAAGCATGAGCCAGATCCAACCAACCATCATGCCATCGGTACCGTACTAGCACATGGAATTTTCAAGTGGATAGAGATCGATAGTTCGGGTGTAGAGGACTCTTATCGTAGAGTCATTCAATGGAGTCAGAACTTAGAAGCCAAATTTCAAAATCTTCATCAGCAACATAATTTAGATGCAAATGCTTTCTTTGAATATTTGGTAGGAGCAAGTTTAGATTTGCAGTTTCTGTCCTCTTCTTCTCACGTCACTCAAAAGCACTGCAAGGTGCTGCGTGAGATCTTTCCGATCTGGGAACGACTTTTGCACGACTCCTGCAAAGCGTGGGAGGATTGATAGAGAAATGCGGTACATTTTTTCTGCCTCTAAGGGATTTTTAATTTTTGCATTTCTATTATTTGCACAAGGCCTCTGGGCCCAGATGCAAATTGATGGGCAAGTTGGCAAGCGTTGGCTTCATGCGGATGATGGTCTGCAAGTCTCCAATCATAGCTTTCTTTTTTCTTTGCTGGGTAACTATGCAGTCGATGATGTGCTCAGCTTGCAATTTGGCTCAACATGGGGGATCGATCATTTTGGAAATAGAGATTCTTGCTCAGAATCTTCGTCATCATGTGCTTCGCTTGAACTCCATAAGGTTCTTGTTGAGCTCGGGATGAACTTTCGGTTTGGAGCTGTGAGTCTTTTTGTTCAGGGCGGTCCACTGGTGTATGGGTGGGGCAAAGAAAAGGTGTGGGGAACGAGCTCGCAGAGTTTTGCTCGCTCAAGCCCTCTCAGTGTGTTTGAAAAGGGGCAGCAGCAAGGTGAGCTTATTCATCGAATGACTGGTTTTGACGTACGAGGGGGCCTTAAGTGGTCTCTGACCGAAAAACTGTCTTGCTTGTTTTCTCTGGAATACGATTACGAGAAACAGATGATCAGCGAGGCTAATGTGAAGATAACAACTGCGCGAGGTGATCGGCTGGAATTAAGCACAAGCCATAGAAAGGGTTGGTTCAATACCTCATCCAGTGCCATTTTTACGGGGCTTTCCTATTCTTTGTAGACGGATGCTTTCTTTTTGGTTACTCAGAACCTCTTTTATAAGTGGTCCCATAACTTGCGGGAGTGATAGGTGAATTTTTCCATGCTGACGGATCTCTTTAAGCCGGCTCCTTTTGTACCTGAGATCAGTGACCCCAATGAGGTTAAGTTAAAGTACGCTTATTGGCGGAGGCGAATCTTTTATTCCATCTACCTTGGCTACGTTGTTTATTATTTTACGCGTAAGAGTCTAACCTTTGTTGTGCCGCATCTCGTAGACTTGGGCTATTCCATGTCTGATGTTGGTATATTGGGAACCATTCTCTACATCAGTTATGGTATTTCAAAATTTGTGAGTGGTATTTTTGCGGACCGAGCCAACCCGCGTTATGTGATGTCGATTGGTTTGATTCTTACGGGACTTACGAATATCTTTTTTGGTATGTCCTCCTCCCTTGTGGTTTTTGCAATTTTTTGGGGCCTCAACGGATGGTTTCAGGGTTGGGGTTGGCCTCCTTGTACCAAGCAGCTTACTTTCTGGTTTAGTAAATCAGAGCGAGGAAAAATGTGGAGTTTGAAGTCGACTTCACACAATGTAGGAGGTGCTCTAGTTCCTTTGTTAGTTGCATATATATGCACTTCGCTTGACTGGCGTTGGGGCATGATTGTGCCGGGGATCATTGCTCTCATTGTCGGTGCTTGGTTGATAGAGCGTCTACGAGACATTCCTCAGACTTTGGGGCTTCCTTCGGTCGAGAGATTTCGTGGTGAGCTTGACGAAGGAGGGCGTCTTGAAAATGAAAAAGAAGAGGTTCTCTCCACCAAGGAGATTCTCTTCAAACATGTATTGAACAACAAAGCGGTTTGGATTTTATCCCTCTCCTATTTTTTCGTTTATGTAGTTCGAACAGGTCTGAATGATTGGGCCACACTCTATTTGAAAAATGAAAAAGGCTATGAATTGATCACAGCTGCGAGTAGCATCACTTGGTTTGAGGTCGGTGGCTTTCTTGGGATTCTTGTGAGTGGTTGGGCCTCAGATTATTTTTTCCAAGGTCGACGTGTTCCTTTTATGATCCTATGTGCCTTAGGATTACTGCTAACAGTCGCTTTGTTCTGGTGCGTACCTCCCGGATATGTATTTGTTGATATGTTTTTGATGTGGATGCTCGGTTTTCTAATCTTTGGTCCTCAACTTCTTGTTGGGCTTGCTGCTGCAGAATTTGTCGACAAAAAAGCAGCATGCACAGCTAACGGTTTTGCAGGATGCTTTGCCTATATCGGAGCTGCTGCAACGGGATATCCACTCGGTAAAATCATTGATATCTGGAAGTGGCAAGGCTTCTTTATGACACTGTTTCTCTGCTCGGGGGCTATTTTTATTGTGCTTTTGCCGCTTTTTTTCCATAAGGCGAGCCATTTAGAGTTGAGAGAGTCAGAAATTGCTGGATAAAATCATGGGCACATCCTCAAAACTTCTAGGCATACTTTTTTTTATTCTATTTGCATCACCGATCTTTGCTTTCTTTGAAAAATTACCCGATCCCGAAAATACGGAGTTCACGCTTTTTACTGTTGATAAGGGGCCTGGGCTCGAACGTCGTTTTGGGCATACGATTTTGGGTGTGCGTGATACGCAGTCTGGGGAGCACTATCTGCTAAATTGGGGGACCTTCGATTGGGATGCTCCCTATTATGCATTTAATTTTCTCAAAGGATTTTTACGCTACTGGGTCTCTGAGTCCTCGTACGAAAGTACTTTGCGCTATTACAGGGACATTGAGAAGCGTACGGTGACGATCGATCAGATCATATTATCCAACGAGCAGAAGACGCATCTACTTAAGGTGCTTCAGATTAAGCTCAACCCTGATTCCATGTATTTTTGGTATGACTTCTTCTACAATAATTGTGCGACTATACCTCGTGATATTTTGAATGAAGTTTTGTACGACCAGATCGCAAAAAACATGCATGCACAACCAGCGACGATGAAGTTGCGGAGTTATGTGCAGCGTGATTTGAGTGAATGGGCTTTCGTTGCCTTCTTCCTCGATATTATGTTGAACAGTACTGTCGACAAAGATATCGATGCCTGGGTCGAAATGTTTCTACCGCAGATGCTCCGTAATTACCTTGCTGAGCTTCCCCAGTTTGCAGATGACGGGACAGCGATTCCTGGTACCAAGTTGCTCAGTGGTACCAGGCAATGGGCTGCGGGCGAAGACTACCCCTCTTCTAAATTCAATATGTTTCTCTGTGTTCTGGTGTTCTCTTTATCTTTGCTCCTGCTTGTTTTTTTCTTACGCTTTCGCTGCTCTGTGTGGTCCAAACGTTTGTTGGGTATGCTAACGATACTGTGGGGTCTTTTTGCGGGCTTTTTAGGTTTTGTTCTTGCTGCAGGTTGGGTTCTAACGAATCACACCGTGCTTTGCCATAATGTTAATCTCTGGGTCTTCTGGCCTATCGATGTGCTCTGGATTGGGCTTGGCTTTGCACTCCTGTGTGGAAAACAAGTTTCCCGTCGTTGGCGTTCTTTTATACTAGTGCATGCCCTAGCTCTTTTGGTCTTCTTCATTCTGTATTTTGCAGGTTTCTGGCTGCAGGATGTTTCAAATATCGTTTACTATTTAGCTCCTATTGCAGGTCTGCTCTACGCTTTGCTCTTGATCTAAGTTTAGGCTTTGTGGCCCGTTCTGTATGGATTTCTTTACACTGTTATGGATTTCTGACAGGCAAATGCTGTAGCGGCTTTATCTTTTCCCTTAGAATTCAGTCTACTAATTTTGGTATGCATCTTGCTTTCCAAGTTGAAACTTCGTTCACCTGTTTTGAGGAGCCTAATTATGAAAGCAGATTTTTCACTCATGATGCAACGTGTGTTGCAGTTTAGAGTCCAAATTTTGATTCTGAGCATTGGTCTCAGTCCCTTGTCTCTCGTTTATGCAACAACTCATTCGATTGAGAAGGAGACTCAACTCTGCCAGCAAGCTTTTGACAGTGCATATCATAGCGGGCCTACAAAGAATGTAAACGAAGATGCTCGACGACGCACCTTGCTCCGTCAATATGAAATCGAAGATGAGTATCTTGAGGAAGCGAAGAGTAATGTCTTCAGGAAAAATATTCTCCTCAAAACTTATACTGTGCTTACTTACTTTGGTGTCGGTACTGTTGCTGTGGCAATTAATGGTCTATTGGAAACAGCTGCGCCTATCGCTCAAAATGTAGATGCTAGAAATCAAAACATACAAGCGGCTCCGGGTTCGATGAGCCCTATGGCATTTGTTCTTCCACTCGCATTTTTGAATGTTTTTGCAAACATAAATCCTTTTAGCAATATCAATCCGCGTGTATATAGCGCCAAAATAAAAAATCTCTTCAATGTTATCTCTAGCTCCTATCTGCTTGGAAGTGTATTTACAAAAGACTTCCAAGCGGGCATTGAGACCCTCAAACAAACTGGGCAAGATATTCTTAGCTATCCAATGGTGCTGTTAGGTCTAGCAAAAGTTCCATCAGAAAAGTTGGATGCTGAAGTTGAAATTGAAGCTTTTCAATTAAAGTACAATGCGCTTAAAGCAAAGCTTCCTCAAAGCTATCGAATCAAAATTGAAGAGATTCTGGACTATTTGCAAGCCGAATTTGTTTACAGCGGCTCGACAATGACGGTCAAGATGAACGTTGATGTTGGAAATAAAGAAGGAGAGATCAAAAAACTAACCAAGCAATTGCAAAAAATTGAAGCGATCTTCAGCTTGCCTTTGGAATTGAAGCCTATCAAAAAAGTGGATTATGAAGATAAACTCGAGCAGCTTCTCGTAAATTATGACCAAGATGTCCAAGCGAAGATTCGTCACTTGACAGCGGGTATTGAAGCATCATCTCAGCCAGATGAGGAGTTTGATCCCTTTCATAAAATTGGAACACCTCCGACACGACGTATCATCTATTTGCTAGGACCTCCAGGAACTGGCAAAACCTATTTGGGTGAAAAATATGCGGATGCTCTGGGTCTACCTTTTCTACAGTTGAGTGCTGCGGAACTAAAAGAACTTGCATTGGGAGACCGAGATAAAAGTCGCTACGATGAGTCACCAGAGGTCCTGAAATTTACCCAAAAAATAGTAAAATTGGCGAAAGAAAAACGCAAAAAAAACCTGATCATCTTTGTTGATGAATTCGATAAACTGATTGAACCATCTTCAAAATCTCAATCCTACTACGGAGCTTCAAGTGTTGGAGATGGTGAGCTGCAAGGTTTCTTTCTTCAGTTCTTTGATCGAGAACGTTCTTTGTTCAAACTGAGAGACCTTGATGTTGACATTGACTTGTCTTCTATCACTTTCTTGCTAGCAGGTAACAGAAAACTGACAGATTCTACGAATGCGATGGTGGCACGTATGCGTACTATCGACTTTAATCCACTTCCACTCGACAAAAGAGTCGATATCGCTTGTAGAATGTTTGGTCAAAAAACCCGTAAGCTCAACCTTAGTCAAGACCCAGAAATGCTGACCAAAGATCTTGCTCAGATTGTTGCTCTTGCTCACAAAGACTTCGCAATAAACCTTGGGGTGAAGGCACTGATCAAGACCATTGAAGATTTTGCAGACCATATTGGTGAAAGAATGCGAGGTTCGCAAGAATCCTTAGATCTGATTGCTCTTTTAGAGCACCATTCCCAATCTATGTGGGATGCAATGTCTGAGCTTGCAAATTTAAAGAAGAAGCTCAAAAAAAATCAAAATGCGATGGCGCCAGCAATCTATGAGGAAACCTTGCGACGTCTTGACACTCTTGAGACACGATTTGCGTCGCAAGGAAACATCAATTCTGCGGAACAAGGAAAAGCAAAGATCCTTATCGACAACGTAGCAGCAGCTTTCCAATTGCCTGCGGCACCTAAAGATCTGACTCAACAGCGTGAAGCTATTCATAAGCGTCTTAGCACCTTCTTAGGGCGAAACTATCCGGAAGCGACACTTGAGCGTATCCGTACGCTCGTAGATCGACATATCGAAGCATCCGTAGATCAGGATAGTGGTCGTAACATTGCTTATTTCTTCGGTGATGCCGGTCTTGGGAAAAGTTCCGTAGCGAGAGGGATTGCGGATGCTTTGGATCTGCCAGTAATTGAGCTACGATTTGATGAGCAAAATTTGGAGAAGATTGTTGGATCTGGTCACGGCAGTTCAAAATTCGAATATTTCTTAGATGAAAAGCTCAAACTATCACAGTTGAGTTCTAAATTACTGGCGCCACAGGATAAGCCTCTTATTCCGACCAATGCAGTGCTTCTCATCAATGAGGTAGACTCTGCTGTGAATGCAAATAACCCTAATGCAACTATGATTCGCTCCTTTCTTTTGAATGATCTCTTAGATCCAGATCGTAAGGAATTTGTGTTGAGAGACTTGCTCTTGCCTGTAGATATGTCGAGGTTTCTTATCATTATGACAGGAAATAAAGTTCTGCAAGATAGTAACTCTCAAATGGGTGCAGCTCAACGTTCCGCTGTCAATGATCGTTTGGACCTGATCGAATTCAAATCGTTTACTGAGGAAGGTATTAAATCGATAGCAAAACGTATCTTAGAGAAAACCAACTACAGTCCTGAGTTTGTTGATGAGCTTGCCCATGAGTACTTTACTCTTAATATCCCGAGTCTGCGTCCATTGGAAAGACACATACTGCGAGATTATGCGAACTGCTTGAAAAAAGAAGCACGAGGAGAAGCGAAGTGTGATTTCAACTACAAAGCTGGTCTCGAAAAAATTCTGGAGAATGAAAGAATCCTTAAAGAGCAAGTCGAAGCTGAAGCCTTACGGAAAAAGCAAGAGGCTGCATTCATGAAGGCAGACTAAACTTATTCACTCTCTTTCCTTTGCCCACTTTAAGATTGACTTGCTCCTTTCCTTAGTCGATAATCTCTCAAGAATTCCCCAAAATTTCCGATATCTTTTGAAGACCTCTTGGAGCAAGTCTATGTGGATCAAGTCTCGTTTCTATAAGTTCATTTTTATTACTTTGATTCTAGAAAGCTCTGTATTTGCAGGTGCTCGCATAGGTATTGAGCATGAGGTCATGTTTGTTTTAGATAAGCCCCTTTCTTGGCGGAAGATCGTAGAGACTCTTGCTGTTGCGTATGACAAAGATGGGGTTGTTCCTCCTCCGGAAGTTTGGCTTGAGAAGCCCGAGACAAGTGGCTTTGTAGGCCAGGAATTTATCGATAAAAGCATGATCTATGGTGAATGTGGGTTCGAAGTTGGAGAAGAGGTTATTTTAGCAGGTTCAACGGAACCCCAAAAAATTTCCTTAGTGGAACTTGCAACGGAGAAAAGGGACTACGAAATTCTTCACTTTGAAGGAGGAGGGGAGAGTTCAGCAAAATCAGCTCGCTATAAGAACAAATTGGTTCATATTGATCAATATGTTGATCATATAGAACCTGGCACAGTAGACTTATTCGAATTTATAGCACCCACCGATGGAGGTTATACTCCTACCAACACTTACATTTCAGCTCTGCAATCGATTGAGTCGAAAGAAAGAAGATGGATTGAATTAGTAGAGTCTTATCAAAAGAATGCTTATAGAACCTTTCAGAGATATGGCGCAAACTTTTTGAAGAATCATCAGGGATGTGGGAATTCCAAGTATAGTGATCTTTGGAGTGCAGCGCAAAGATATGTACTAGCAAATAAATTGGGATTGAAAACGGTGGCTTTTCCTTTTGGAACCATACCTAAAATATATGTCCAAGACTATTTTGGAAATCTAAGAATTCGCAATTCTATTCAGGCAAGAAGCTATCATCTGTCGATTCAGATGCCTGACAAGCAAGGGCGTGATCATGAGGCACAGGCTAAATATTCAGCGTATATCTTGCAATGGCTAGAGCCGTTATTTATAGCGACGGGTGCAAGTGGAGACCTCAGTAATGGTTTAGAAGTTGGGGTGCGTGGATCCTTCCGTCTTAGAAATAATCCATACACAGCTCTGGGTTCAGTATCCCTGCGACATTGTGAAGAAGGAGAATCAGAAAATTGTTCACTTAAACCCAATGAGCCACGTGCTAGCATAAAAGATAATTGTCATCTCGAATTACTGGGCATAGAAAAATTCGGAATTGATCTCAAGGGCAAAGACCGCAGTCCCAACGCTGTGAATTATGCGAATGGCTTCGAATTACGGATTTTTGATAACGCACGTCCAGAAGATTTTAAATCGACTATAGAATTTTTTGCCCTTGCGCTTGCGCATTCCGATGCTAGCTTTGGACGTTCTCTGAAAGATTTGACGTACGTCAACTTGTTTAGTGGTAAAGAAACTCAATCGCTGATGAATTGTGGCCCTTGTTCTAAATTTTTTCCAAATGCGCCATGTAATTCATGGCAATTGACAGTAGCAGAACTCTTAACAAAGGGATACAGAGCCAAAACCCAAGCTGCTTTCATTGCAGCTCTCGAAAAAGGTTTGGATCTGAAATTTTGGCACCATAAAGAAGAGGAGGCCTACGTTTTCGAAGTTAGCGAGGCACTTGTCGCAGAACTTTTCAAACGCTACCACTCTCATCCTCTAGTTATCGAGCTTTTAGGTCATGCTCTTAGTGCTAAGCCAAATCTGCCGCTTATGAGTCTTAAAGAATGGTCTTCGTATTTCAGAGATCCAGAAACGCCTTGGCATGCCAAGTGGGATGCACTCAAGACCAAACTTGCGAATCAAGAACATAGAGTCTATTCACGGAACGATTTTGTAAAATCATATTTAGGACCTCATTTTGGTGAGGCTTGGTCAGCAGCGCATGATGATATTCTTTTCACATTGGAAGCAGAGCAACTTATACAGCTTGAACTTGCAGATGGATCTATTCGACGTATCTGCTTGCACTGCCGCTTTCCAAAAAAGTCTAAGTTTCCGGGACTTGCTCCTATTGTGCCTGTCCGTAGATAGTTCTCAACTCCGTAAAAATGCACTAGTTGTGTAAGCATAAACTCATTCTTCATATCCTAAGCTTCTGTGATTTTGGCGCATCTTGGGAGAGTTTAATGAGAGTTTGTTTTACTGTTCTTGCTTTGCTGCTTTTCACTTCTGTAGCTTCTGGTGAAGGACCTGATCCAAATGAACTGAATAGAAGCGGTGTTGAGCAGTTACTACTAGATACGCCTGAATCGCTAAAGAAAGCGAAGGCACTCTTTCGTGAAGCAGCGATGATGGGGCATGTTGTAGCTCAATGCAATTTGGGAGACATGTATCGTAACGGAAAAACTAGATCCCGTGGTTGGACAGAGAAGCAACAAAAAGCAAATCAGCAAAAGAAAATATTGAGATGGTACAATTTAGCAGCCCAAGGAGGAAGTGCAGAGGCAAAATTTCAACTTGCTCAACTATACCAGTCAGGAGAGTTTGGCATTGAAGTCGACCTCCAGCAATCCGAAAGATTATATGAGGAAGCTTTTCGGCACCGACACAATGCAGCTGGTCTTAGCTTAGGTCAGCTTTTGGAGAATAGGGGTGCTGCTCAAGATGCTCAGGATATTTATACCATTCTATGGAAAGAGGGTGTTTTGGAAGCTGGTCTTAGGCTAGCAAATCTACTTTCTCAAATGCCAAATCCAGATGTGCATAATATTCATAATATCTATACACAAATCATGGATTCCAATCGAGCCAGTCCAGACTTGATCAGTGCTGCAGCTTTTGCAAATGCAAATTTCTATAGTAGAAAAGGAAATTTGGATCTTGCCTTATATTATTATGTTCTCGCTGCCGAAAATGGAGATGTGAGAGGTCATTTGCAAGCGGCAAAAATCTGTCTCAGGAAGGGAGGGGAGCTCGGTCGTAAAAAAGCGATGGATCAATACGAAGCTGCAATGAAATTGGAGTCTGCAGAAGCTTACTATCGTTACTACAGATTGGCGATGGAAAATGCGCAAAGAAAACTAGCATCGAGGAAGCAAATGCGTTCCTATAGAGTGTATTTAGAAATCGCAGAAAAAATGGGATACCCTGATGCTGTATTTGAGACGATAGTACTAGAAGAAGAATCCTTAGGTTATTTAAAGAAAAATTTTCAAAAAATAAAAAATCTTGCTGATCAGGGGCATGAACGAGCATGCTGCTATTTGGCTTCTGCCTATAAAACAGGGTCCTATGACGGTGTTCTAGTTTCTAATATAGAGGCTGCTTACTATTTTATTTTAGGAAATGGGTTCGAAGACTTTGATGAACTTCTCGCTCACATGCTTGAACAACGACGTCTTGACTTTCTTCACAAGCTTATTCTTCATTTTAAAAAATATTGGAAGGGTGACATTGAAAGCAAAATCCGAAATGCTTTGCAAAACACTCGATTTGCCTACCTTTGGGAGCAGAGAAGCTCAGCAATAGAGGTTCTGCTCAATATTCCAAGACAAGCTCCCAATATAGATCCATCAGCAAGCTTTCCGCGACCTCCACCACCTATAATCGCAGATCCATCAGAGGCACCACCTCCACCGTATGATGCATCCGTAGATGGTCCGAATCTTATCAATGCTCAGACAGGTATGTTAGCGAGTTTGATTGTCACTTTAGGACTAGCTACGAAGCATTAGGTGCCTGCATAGCTAATTTGTAAGAGGAGATGAGCTATGCATGATCAATGATGTATGTCCATCAATTCTAAAAAAGCTTTGCTATTCGGTCTGCGTCCAAGAAATTGTGTGAGCAATTCCATGGGATCTTCGGATCCTCCTTTTTCAAGAACAGTTTGTCGATAGTCACGACCGGTTTTGCTGTTGAGTAGGCCTTCTTTTTGAAAGCGGGTGAACATGTCAGCAGCATAGACCTCTGACCATAGATAACCGTAATATCCGGCTTCATAGCCAGCCATGAGGTGACCAAAAGCGGCTTCAGATCGTGTTGTTGGTAGGGCTTTGAGCAAGTAAATCTTATGGAAATAACGTTGGTAAAGGGCATTGACATCTAGATTTGCGGTGCTTTGCAAAGTGTGGTAGGCCATGTCGATAGAGCTTAGAAATATCTGTCGAGTATACTGTATTGCTTTGTTGACAAAGCGTGTGCGGATGAGCTGATCTATCAATTCGTCTGGCATTGGGGCTGATGTTTGATAATGTGATGTTAGTATTTTGAGGATAGATTTTTCCCAAACCCAATTCTCAAGCATTTGCGAAGGTGCTTCGACAAAGTCACGTTTGACATTCATGCCTGAATGACTCCCGTACTGTGTGTGGGAGAGTATGTGGTGCATGACATGACCAAACTCGTGAAATAGAGTACTGACTTCACTGTGGCTCAAAAGACCAGGTTGCTCCGATGTCGGTTTTGTAAAATTTGCAACCACTGCTGAAATCGGTAGTGCGTAATGTCCATCTTCTTTTTCGTAACGACTGATCAAACCAAAGTTTGCAGCATGGCTGAACTTGCCATCGCGTGGATGCAGGTCCATATAAAATTGTCCGAGCACCTGATTGGAGCTGCGATCTCGAACAAGGAAACTACGTACGTCAGGGTGCCAGACGGGCGCGTTAGGAAGGGGCTCAAATTCGATGTCGAGAATGTTTCTGTAGAGTCCAAACATTCCGCTGATCACCTTGTTAATAGGAAAGTAGGCTTTGATTTCTTCGTCGTTAAGAGAGTATCTTTTTTCCAAAAGAATGTTCTCGTAGTATGCAAGGTCCCAGACATCAAGGTCCCTTGCTTTAGGTTGGTCATGGCGCTTCAGTCGCAGCAGGGTTGCAAATTCTTTTTCGGTGCGTTTATGAAGTCGCTTTTGCAGATTGCTTAAAAATTGTGTGACTGTATCAGGATCCTTTGCCATGTTGTCCACAAGTTGATATTCCGCAAAATTCTTATAGTGCAGAAGTTTTGCGATTTGTAGACGTAGATTGATCGCTTGCTCGAGGCGTTTGCTGTTTTCGGGGCCTCCGCGTTGGTGAAAATGCTCGTAGATGGTTTTGCGTACTTTGGCATTTTTCACATACTTCAGAGCTGGGATGACATGTGGGTACTTGAGTGAGAGTACAAAATCTTTGCCTGCAAGCTGTGATTTTTCGAGGTCGTTCAAAAGCTGAGTGGGGAGACCTTGGAGTTCTTTTTTGGAAAAATCTAATTTTTCGTTCCAGGCATTCAGAGTCTTCATGTAGGACGACTCTAGATTCACGAGTTCGCTGCGAAGTTGCAAAAGCTTCTGACGTTCATCTTCAGGGAGTGCTAAGCCATTTTTTTCGAAGGCACGCTGATAGTCATGCAGAAGTTGTTTTTGCACATTTCCTTGTGGCTCTTCTTTGGCAACTGCGCGTTGGATAGCTGCATAAAAATCGGCTCGACTAAAGAGCTGTGTCATAAGTTTTTGACTGTTTTCAGCGCACGTTCTAGCAGCATCTTGCAATGCAGGATCATTCACGACATTTCGAACAAAAGTAAGAGGGGCTACTAAATTATCGAACGCAGTGAAGGCTCGGTCTGCACGCTCAAGGGTATTTGCAAAAGTGGCAGTTTCGGTTGCAGCGATTTGATTCACCTCTTCTTGGATTTTTGTGTGAGCGCCTTCGCAGGCCTTCGTTATTTCCGAAGGCGTCGATGTCCATTGTAGAGTTTCAAGTTGGCCGTTCATGTCAGGTTGTAGATTCATTGATTTTTCTGTTAGCTTTCCTGGCGAAACGCAGCCAAGTGTTGATAAACATGCCGCCATAATCCGTTTTTTCATGTTAAAGTCCTCTTTCCATGTAATTTCTGCTAGTGATGATGCCAAAGAAAGGTCCATCAAGAGAGTCAGCGATTGGACCCTGCAAACATGACATATATTATGCTTAACGCGGGTGTGTGATTTGTTCAAGTTTAACTAAGAAAGTATGTGTGTGATGACTATGACGACAACTATGAGCGACCAAGATGTGATTCAGTATCTTAGAGGCCTTATCCTGGACGGGGTTGATAAAGCAAAATCCGGTCACCCAGGAGGTCCTCTCTCCTGTCTTGATTTTGCCTACGTGCTTTTTACGGAGTTTCTTCGTTTTGATCCTGAAGATGTAAAATGGGCTGGACGGGACCGCTTTATCCTCAGCGCAGGTCATGCATCGATGTTGCAGTATGCGTTGCTGCAAGCGATGGGACATCTAAAGATCGACGATCTCAAGCGCTTTCGTCAGCTACACTCCAAGACGCCTGGACACCCTGAGAACATAGTCACTCCAGGTGTGGAGTGTTCGACAGGCCCGCTTGGTCAGGGTTGTGCTATGTCGGTGGGTTTTGCTATAGCAGCAGCGCATCTGGGTGCTGCTATCGATGCGGAACTATACGCTCACCGTACCTGGGTCATACTCGGCGATGGTTGCATGCAGGAGGATGTGACACTTGGTGCGGCCTCGCTTGCTGGGCATTTGAAGCTAAGCAACTTGATTTGGTTTTACGATCGCAATGCCATTCAGATTTCTGGATCTATAGATCGTTGTACTTCAGATGACGAAGAAAAAATCTTCGAAGGTTTTGGTTGGAGAACTATAAAGATCGACGGGCATGACCATGCTGCGATTCGCCAAGCAATCCAAGAAGCAAGCTTAGAAAAAGATCGTCCTACATTGATCATCGGGCATACGCAAATTGGACACGGTCTTGCAACCATGGCAGGAAGCCACAAAACACATGGAAGTCCTGTACCTAATGATGAACTACGTCGTACCAAACAGCTCTCTGGTCTTCCTGAGGACCAAGCTTTTCTTTGGCCTCCAGAAGCCAAGAAACACTTTCAGCGTAACTTTGCGCAACGTCGTCAAGAGGTTGCTAAGTGGCGCAAACGTTTTGAAAGTGAGATGGCCAATAGTCCAGACTTTAAGAAACGTTATGATAAGTATTTTTCTAAGCTTGATGTGAGCAAGCTACCTTCACTCAACTGGCAGCAGCATAAAAGTTTAGCAACACGTTCTGCATTCGGTCAGTTGATCGAAAATTGGTGCGAACACATTCCAAATCTAATTGGTGGTAGTGCCGATCTCGAACCATCGAACGTATTAGAAGGTTTTGTTTCCAAGGTCAAAGATTTCTCGCGTAACAACCGTCTTGGTCGTAACATTGTGTACGGTGTTCGTGAATTTCCTATGTCAGCTATCAACAATGGTATTGCCCTACATGGGGGCTTCATACCTTTCGATGCAACCTTCTTGGTATTTTCCGACTACGCTCGACCAGCACTTCGTCTTGGTGCTTTGCAACGTGCTCAGGTCATCCATGAATATACCCACGATTCTTTTTATTTAGGTGAAGATGGACCTACGCATCAACCGATCGAACATCTGATGAGCTTGCGTCTCATGCCTGACCTTTATGTGATGAGACCCGCAGATGCTCTCGAAACTGAGGTTTTGCTGCGCCATGCGCTTAGCTTATCCTTGCCATCTTGCTTTGCACTCACGCGACAAAACCTTCCACATCTTCCTGCAAGCAGAGAAGAACTGGAAAATGCAAAACGAGGAGCTTGGATCGTTCGTGGTAAAGAGAAAAAATGCGACATGATTATTTTCGCGAGTGGTAGTGAAGTTAGTCTTGCGCTTGCTGTTGCAGATGTTTTTGCAAATCAAATGTCGGTACGCGTTGTCTCCATCCCTTGCTGGGAACTCTTCTTTGAGCAAGGGAAAGACTATATAAAATCGATCTTAGAACCAAGCTGTGCTCATCGCGTATCGATCGAAGCGGGATCCACACTTGGTTGGGAACGCTTTGTCGGAATGGATGGATTGTGTATAGGTATTGACAGCTTTGGCGAAAGTGCTCCAGCAGAAGATCTTGCGAAGCTCTTCGGTTTTACAGCAGAAGCTGTCGTAACGAAGGTCGACGCTTATATCGCACGCGCTGGTAAATGAATCTGTTCATTACCTTCGAGCAGGACCACCTGACTAAGCAGGCGATCCCTCGACTCACTGCATTCACTCGGGGTGATGAGCAGGCCGTGTCGATTAGTTTTTGTGTGTGTGTTTGAAGTGGTAGCGTGTGTAGCTGTTTTGTTCGACGATGGAAGCAACATAGAACATAGAGAATGATTCACCATCATCGTATGTGACCTCACCCATGTAGACTGGATTGAGTCGATTGCTTGTGCCTACCATGCTTTTCACTTGAGCTTGGCAGTTGCTGAATTTTGCTTTTGCCGCTTTCTCTGCTTTTTCAGCTTCGCTCAATTCCGGTTTGAGATTTGTGCTCAACTCTTTAGTACCAGGCTTTTTAGATTTTGGGGTAGGAAGGGCAAAAGCATCACAGAATGCACGATCTTTTTGCCCCTTTGGGAAGAGTTTGTCGAGGAAGGCATCTTTGGGAGTGTTTTCTAGAGAACCAAATTGGAAGGATACGATTCGACGTGTACGATCTCGGTTGCCAAGATTTTCCATTTCAGCACGAATGCGTTCGTAAATATCATCGTCAGCATCGACGTAAGTTGTTTCCATCGACATCAGGGTATCTGCACTGTGGGTTTTTTCGACTTGGTGCCAACGCTCGGAAAGTTGGTGCAAGTCGATAGGCCCGTTTGCAAGAGCTGGTTTCATAAGTACCAAGGATGTGAGAGCAACGAGTGAAAAGTTTAGAATTTTCATAAAATCTCCAAAGTGAATATGTGAACAACGCATGTGGATTTACAAGAACTTATTTGTAGGGGCCAACGACCTGAGTTTAGATTTAAAGAATTCTGCCGATGACAGTGTATGGTCATGCCTTTAGACAAGATTGAGAAATATGTAGATGCTGGGGACTTTCCGGCAGCTTATGCTGCATTGGAAGAATTGCTCGAGTTAGGTCCTAAAAATACCCATGCATTGCGGTTGAAAGCGATGCTGTTTGGATATGAAGGCCGCTTTCGTGAAGAATCCAAACTCTGGCAGAAAATTATAACTTTGGATCCTGAAGATGAATTCGCTATAGCGTACTTTCGACGTTCAATGCAGGAAGAACGAGAGAACGAGTACTTTACGGATCTGCTTCCGTCAGGTGGCATACGTTTCTTAGTCACGCCGAAAGCAATTATTCATACATCGTTCTTTGGGCTGATGGGATGTGCACTTTTTCTAACGCTAGCAAATTTCTCACATCGCTACCCGTTTTTGGCGACCCCGTGGGTGTCTTTTGCTTTCTTTAGCGTGCTCGTGATCTTGCCGTGGTTGTTCATCGTCTCTGCCTACATCCGCAGTGTCAAAGAGATCGTTATTGATCGCGAGGCTATTCATGTGCGAACCCGCACCAAAGACTACCAGCTCTCTTGGGCGGCTGTGGATGGGGTTATTTTGGCCCATCGTCTGCCACCAGTTTCAGCTTCAGCTTTGTCTTTGCTTTTGGTGCCCAAGGATCCTGAGCAAGTACCATTCGAGATCAATATCAGTCAGAACTCTTTTATCCGCGCTCCAAGTTTCTTTGTGCGCGAGGTTGTCCGCGTCTTTCAAGAACCTAAATATGCAACCTGGAACCACTTGAAGCTCCCCAAAAAACCCAAGTTCTTTTCTTAGCGCCAATAAATCTTTAGACCCGTCTCTTGACATTCAATCCATTAACACTATGTTTTGTCAGCACGTTGCCATCTACAAGATGCACGAGAGAATATAACCCATCCGTTTGAAGGAGTTTCAGTATGAAGTTTAGGCCGTTGCAGGACCGTATTTTGGTCAAACGTCTCCAGTCCGAAGAAAAAACCGCCGGTGGTCTTTATATCCCAGACAATGCCAAAGAAAAACCGATGGAAGGTCTCGTTATCGCTGTTGGTGTAGGCAAAAGAATGGATGATGGTAACCTCGCGAAGCCTGAAGTGAAAGTAGGCGAAACCGTACTTTTCGGTCGTTACTCCGGTAGCGAAATTAAAATCGACGGTATGGAACACGTTGTCATGAGAGAAGACGATCTCTTGGGCATCATCGAAAAATAATCATACGTCTATTGACTTAAGATACTAAGAAAGGACTCTATCATGGCTAAAGTTATCAATTTCGGCGAAGAATCACGCCGTAAAATTCTCAAAGGCATCAACACACTTGCTGATACAGTAAAAGTAACCCTCGGCCCTAAAGGTCGTAACGTTGTTATCGAACGTTCTTTCGGCTCCCCAACGATTACCAAAGACGGTGTAAGCGTTGCTAAAGAAGTCGAATTGGAAGACAAGTTCGAAAACATGGGCGCACAGATGGTAAAAGAAGTCGCTTCAAAGACTTCTGATATTGCTGGTGACGGTACAACAACAGCAACTGTACTTGCACAAGCTATCTTCCGTGAAGGTGCAAAACTGGTTGCAGCAAGCCACAACCCAATGGAACTCAAACGCGGTATTGATCTCGCTGTTAAAGAGATGATCAAAGGCCTCGATAGTATTTCTCGTCCGATCAAAGGTCGTACAGAAGTTGCACAAGTTGGTGCAATCTCTGCAAACAACGACACTGAAATCGGTGAAATCCTTGCAGCTGCAATGGATAAAGTCGGTCGTGATGGTGTGATCACAGTCGACGAAGCCAAAGGTATGGAAACATCTTTGGAAGTTGTCGAAGGTATGCAGTTTGATCGCGGTTACCTCTCTCCGTACTTTGTTACGGATTCAGAGCGTATGGAAACCGTTCTTGAAGATGCATTCATTCTTCTTCACGACAAAAAAATCTCAAACATGAAGGATCTGCTTCCGATCCTCGAAAAAATTGCACAGTCTAACCGTCCTTTCGTCATTATGGCTGAAGACATCGATGGTGAAGCTCTTGCAACTCTCGTTGTCAACCGTCTACGCGGCACACTGCGCTGCTGTGCTGTCAAAGCTCCAGGCTTCGGTGACCGTCGTAAAGCGATGTTGGAAGACATTGCTATTCTTACCGGTGGTCGCGTAATCAGCGAAGAACTCGGACACAAACTCGAAAACATGACCATGGATAGCCTTGGTCAAGCTAAACGCATCACGATCACCAAAGACCACTCAACAGTTGTCGATGGTAAAGGCAAAAAAGCTGAGATCGAAGCACGCGTTAAGCAAATTCGTAAAGAAATCGAAGACACAACATCTGACTACGATCGCGAAAAACTCCAAGAGCGTCTCGCGAAATTGGTCGGTGGTGTAGCTGTTATTAAAGTTGGTGCTGCAACCGAAAGCGAAATGAAAGAGAAAAAAGCACGCGTTGAAGACGCATTGCATTCAACACGCGCAGCTGTCCAAGACGGTATCGTGTGCGGTGGTGGTGTTGCTTTGATTCGCGTTCAACATGTTCTCGACAACCTCAAAGGCAAAAGCGAAGCACAAAACTTCGGTATTGCAATCGTTCGTCGTGCAATCGAAGAGCCTCTTCGTCAGATCGTTGCAAACGCAGGTTGCGAGCAAGCTGTAATCGTTGACCGCGTTCGCGCTGGTAAAGACGGTTTCGGTTTCAACGCATTGACCGAAAGCTACGAAGATCTTTACGAAGCTGGTATCATCGATCCAACTAAAGTAACCAAAACTGCATTGATCAATGCAGCTTCTGTTGCTGGTCTTCTCTTGACGACTGAAGCAATGGTTGCTGAAAAACCAGAAGAGAAATCTGCTGGTGCAGGCCGTGCAGCTGCCGGAATGGGTGGCATGGGCGGAATGGGCGGAATGGGTGGAATGGGCATGGACGGCATGATGTAGGATTTGATCCTACGGACTAAAGTCAGTCCCATCTCATAAAAAGCTATGGAGTTCGCTCCATAGCTTTTTTTATTTGTGTTTTTGCAAAATAGTAGCAAGCTTGCTAGCTAAGACTTCATCGGAATACAAATTGAAAACTTCTTGCGACTCTCTTGAACGAATGATCGAATTGCTGAGCCCTGCATGAATAACTTTATGTTCGTCACCCCGAGCGACAGCCGAGGGAGCGTCTGCATAGCTACTTTGTAAGAGGAGATTAGCATCAATATCTCGATTCTCATTGAGGTGGGCTATTGCTAAATTTAGAACTTTTGCAAGATCATGCACATCACCTTCTTTGAAAATACGCTTTGCATTTCCGATAACGTGGGGAATAGCTCCCGAATCCGAACCAAGAACCATAACACCACAGGCTCTAGCCTCAACGATGACTCGACCAAATTGCTCCTTCCAATGAGGCATTGTGCGACTAGGTACCACAAGGATGTCGAGTTTCTGATAAAAATCAAGCATACCTGCAGAAGAGAGGGGGCCCAAAAAATGAATGTCCCATCCCTTGTCTTGGAGTTGCTTGCAATTTTTCTGAACCTCTTCTTGAGCTGGGCCTCGGCCAGCGATATGAATAGTGCATGTCTTTTTAAGATTGTCAGGCATGAGATCGAAGGCCTGCAAAAAATCAAAGATGCCTTTGTCTTTGATCAAAGAACCAGCAAAGCCAAGATGAACTTTAGAATCTCGGTCTTTATTGCTTTGTTGGAAAAGTGCAGAGTCAAACCACAATGGAAAATCATAGATAAGTCCACCATATCCTTGCTTGCGAAGGACATCGCTTTGCTCAGGGCCTAAAGATAAAATTGCATGACAGCGTTTGAACAAAAAATTCTGTATGAGTTGTAGTGGCCACGGCAAAGCCTTGTAGATATTTTGAGCTGTATACAAAATAAAGACAAAGTCACGCTTTAGACTCAGGCATGCCTGACACCAGGTGAAAAAAGCAGTAAGAGAATATGGTTCTGCAATACAGACTAAAAATTTTTTTTCTTGAGAGTTACAGAAAAAAGTTTTTAGAGCTTTCGTCATTCCAAAAAAATAGACAATTTGTGTATGTAGATTCCATGAAGACAGTTGAAAAAATGGGTTTTTTGCATTTTGTAAGTCTGTGCTAAAGGGTGCTGTAACAGGCTCACATTCGAGTTTCTGTGAACCCAACTCACAAAAATTTTTAGGTGAGGCACAAGCGACTCGTATTCCGGGATGCGAACACAGATGTGCAAAGAAACTTCGATAGGCTTTGACGACTAGTGACTGCCATACTACGAAAATTGCAATTTCTTTCTGAGGGAACTTTGGTTTATGCTGCATTCTTTTCTTTTTTTATCCGAAAAATTTATGAAAGGAGTACAAAGAAAAGCTCATTTTAGAGGATGACTTAGTAGTCAATCAATCCAAATTGATACTGAAGATTTCTTAGAATTTTAAGACAATGCCTGGAAGTTGCCAGTAACTCACTTGGTCACCGACTCCAATGCCAAACCATTGAATGTGAGTGTTGCTATTCAAACTATGTACAATCTTAAATTCAGCGATCGGTGCTATCTTGTCTTTCGAGTTTCGATGGATTCCTCCATACACAGCACCTAGTCCCGTATAAATATATAAGTTGTCAAGCTTAGAATGGAGTCCACTCGATATATGAGCAGATCCATAATGGATTGCACCGTCGAGTCCAGTAGCCAGATACCAGGAAAGATCTTTGGAAGGTTGGTAAATGAAACGATATTCGGCTGCAGCATAAGCAACGAGATACGAGATATAGATTTCGTGGTGCTCAACTTTGGATTTTTGCTGTGTATTGATTTGCGTTTTGTTTTTTTCGATCTGAGTGTCAGATCCTAAAAGATATGTAGAAGCACACAATGAAGTACAAATGATTAGTTCTAACAATTTGCGTTGCATAGTGATCCTTATAATTACTTCTAAGAAGTAGACGTGATATTATCACGGTGCTATGCGAATTTCAATCGTCTTTGTTTTGACTAAGCGAGCCATTTTGCTAGTGTTTTTGCTAGAAGATCTCTTCGAATGGGTTTGAGAAGTACATCGTCCATTCCTGCTTCGATACAATGTTGACGATCTTCAGTAGTTGCATTTGCTGTGAGAGCAACAATCAAGGTGTGTCGAGTTCCTTGCTCACATTTGCGAATTTCTTGAGTCGCAACGTAACCATCCATTTCTGGCATCTGACAGTCCATCAAAATTAAGTCAAAGTCATTTTTTTCAAGTTCTGCTATAGCTTGGATTCCGTTCGCTACAATGACTACCTGATGACCAAGCATTTCTAGGTATTTTTTTATGAGCTGTTGATTTACGAAGTTATCTTCGGCAACCAGAATGGTTTTTGATTCCAAAATTGGTAAATCTACCAGACTTGATAAGTCTTTTTTTGCTGTCGAAATCAAACTTGATTTGGTTTGAGCTATTTGAAACCAAAAACGTGATCCCTCTCCATATTTGCTCTCTACCCCAATTTTTCCTCCCATTGCACTCACTAATTTTTTGCAAATCGATAGTCCGAGTCCCGTTCCTCCAAAACGTCGTGTCGTTGAAGAGTCGGCTTGAGAAAATGATTGAAAGAGACCATCGAGTTGTTGCTCAGTCATCCCGATTCCGCTGTCTTTTACCTGAAATTGCAAGGTAATCTGCTCATCATTAGTATCATCATTGATCAAACCTAATTCACAATGAACATAACCAGTTTCAGTAAATTTCATTGAGTTTCCAATCAAATTCAAAAGAATTTGACCGATTCGTGTTGGGTCCCCCAAAACTGAGTTGGGAACATCAGGGGCTATCGAAATCGAAAGTTCTATTCCCTTTGCTTTAGCGCGCGCGTTCATCATATCGACGCGATCCATCAAAAGCTTCTTTGGATCATATTCAATTTTTTCTAGGCTAAGCTTGCCAGCTTCGATTTTTGAGTAGTCAAGAACATCATTTACAATCTCTAGAAGCGCTTCACCACAATTCGCAACCGTTTTAGCATACTGCATTTGTTCTTCATTGAGGGGAGTTTCCAAGAGCAGATCTGTCATCCCAATAAGTCCGTTAAGCGGAGTGCGAATCTCATGGCTCATGTGGGCTAGAAAATCAGCCTTAGCAGAAGCTGCAGCAAGAGCTTTTTCTTGTCCATCTCTCGCTACAGCTTCTGCGTGCTTTTGCATCGTGATATCGATATGAATAGCGATAAACTCCTCGATGATTCCCTCGGAGTTTTTTCGAGGAACTATGGTGCTCGATACCCAATAAATCTCGTTCGATTTGCTACGATTGACGATTTCACCATGCCAGACTCGTCCTGAAAGAATGGTCTTCCACATCTTCTTAAAGAAGTCTTTATTTAAGATGCCAGTATTGACAATACAGTGGCTTTTTCCAATTAGCTCTTCACGTGAGTACCCAGATATTTCACAAAATTTGTCGTTTACTGAAGTGATGATTCCTTCTGCATCGGTAATGGTAACAATGGCTGTCTGATTCAAGGCATCTAAAATAGCTTCAGATTTCTTGTATATTTCAAAAGTTTTTTGTTGGTCAGGTTCGAGTTCGACAATTGCTGTTCGCTTTTTTCTAGCGTTGATAATTTCTTCGAGATTGCTGTCTGGGTTCTTTTTCATTTTTATATCCACTTTGTCTGTTTCTGTACTTTTTAAAAGTGTGTATTAACCAGAAGACGAATTTGCACACGCAATGATATACTATTCAAGTAGAAGTCGATGATTGCCCAAAACATTCCGGTTGCGTGATTGTTCTGAATGTTTTTCGGATTATTTGGTGATTTGTTGAGGTAGGTTAAAACTTAATCCAAAAAATTTCGGATTTATTTCCAAGTGATCAAGCCAGAATTTCAAGTAGATTTGCTTTCAAGTTTTATGGATTAATCAGCAAAGATGAGAAGTTCAAGGAAATCCAAAAAGCTTTCCATAGAAATACATTATATAGACAAGATTCCCAATCTTACGGATGAGTTGTCTGGTGTGTCAAGGTTCGAATTTTCTATTTTTTAATGGCCGATTTCAATGTCGAAAAGCGATCCAAGGTCGTCGTTGCCAATCTCTTTGTTGTTGCTTAAAACTTCATGCTTTATGTTTTCAACTAGATCGGAAGCATTGACTCCGCGTAGTGAAAAGAACAACTTCGCATCTTGGTCAAATAATACTCCGATTCCATAGAGAGTTGCAGCAACATGCTTGCAAACATCGGCTCCATCAAAACAGGTGCAGCTAAAATGTATGGCCTTGGATTGAGGGAAAAGCCCTTCGTTTTGGGAACTAATGATGCTCAGTACTTTGTTAGGAATCTTGCCGCTCAATAAGTCGACTATAGAAATTGTTTCTATACGACACTTCGAAATAAAAAGATCCCACGCCTTAGAGCTAAGAGGATCAAAGCGGATTTGTACATTATAGAGACTTTCTCCCAAGACTTTCGCAAAAACTATATTGTCCTCAATCTTTAAGTCGACCAAGGCACCCGTTCGCAAATAGCTTCGCCCTCGAGCTAGTCGGTAGTCAAGGTCGCGATAGGATTCGATATTGCGACACCAAGCTTGTCCCCAAAAAGATGATGCAATTACGCGAGGTGATTTTACAGTAATGGGATTGTAGATCTCTCCATTCTTTTTCTGTTTTGCTAGCCACTTTGCTATTTTTTGTTTGTGCTCACCAACACTTTGACGTTTTGGAAATTCATTATAATCGTAATCCATAGTGTTCCTAACTCAGTTCCGCAGTGTTTAAATTCAAAGCAACAAGTGTCATCAGTTCTGCATCAGAAAGTTCAGTCCACTTTATAGACTCATTAGCTTCTACTACATTTTCTGCAAGCGACATTTTGCTTTCTATCATTTCATCAATTTTTTCTTCAATAGTTCCTTGGCAAATAAATTTATGAACAATAACATTTTTCTTTTGACCTATGCGAAAGGCCCTATCTGTGGCTTGTGCTTCGACAGCTGGGTTCCACCAACGGTCAAAGTGAATAACATGCGAAGCATTTGTTAAATTTAGACCAGTTCCACCAGCCTTTAGCGACAAAACAAAAAAAGATGGGCCATCGCTTCTTTGAAAGTCTTTGACGAGGTCTTGGCGTTTTTTTACAGGTGTTCCGCCATGTAAAACAAGTCCAGGCTGTCCAAAAATCTCTGTAAGAAAAGCAGATAAAATATCCGTCATTTCTCTAAACTGGGTAAAGACCAATACCTTTTCTCCACGTGCAGCGATTGTCTCCGTGATTTCTTTTAAACGGAAAAACTTGCCGCTATCTTCATAGCGATAGGTGTTGTCTGCAAGCATCTGTGATGGGTGATTGCAAATTTGCTTGAATTTTAACAGGTAACTGAGAATGAGACCTTTGCGAGCAATACCGTCATTATCTTTAAGATCATGAGAAAGTTCTTTGATAGTCTGACGGTAGAGTTTGATTTGTGCTTTGGCCAGCAAACAAAAGGCTTTGAGTTCGGTTTTTTCTGGAAGATCGTCGATGACGCTTTTATCGCTTTTTTTGCGTCTCAGCAAATAGGGTTGTATCAAATTGCGCAAGCTGCTATATGACTCTAGTTTTTTCATGGATTCATTGAATTTTCGAAATTCTGGATAAGTTCCCAACAATCCTGGACAGCAGAAGTCAAAAATCGACCATAGATCACTCATGCTGTTTTCGATAGGAGTTCCTGTCAGAGCTATCTTTATCCGCGCAGAAATCATTTTTACGGCAAGGCTTTGTTGGGAATTTGGATTCTTGATCGCCTGTGCTTCGTCAATAATAAGAAGGTTCCAAGCGTTTTTTTGCAACCATGAAAGACGTGTTAGCATCGAATAAGTTGTGATTACGACATCAACTGAAGAATAGTCTTCTGCAAATTTTTGCATCTGCATTGCAGTCAGACGTGAAGAATGAACTATTTGATAGCGCAGCGATGGGGCAAATTTCTTTATCTCACTTTCCCAATTGCCAATGAGAGATGCTGGTAAGATGAGCAAGCTAGGGTGTTGACCTTGCTTCGAAGCTTCATATGTCAGTACTGCTAAAATCTGAAGAGTTTTTCCTAGGCCCATGTCATCTGCTAGGCAGGCTCCCAATCCCATCTGACTTAGCCTGATCAACCAGTGTGCTCCTTCAGCCTGATATGGCCTTAGTTTGGCGTTTAAAGATGCATCTAAGACGGCATCAACGTCTATTGCAAAGTTATCGGATCGCAATGTCTTGAGTTTGTCATCAAAATCTTCGTTTGTTGTGATATCAAGCCAAGGACTTTCTTCCGCGCCAAATAGGTCTTGGTCTTCTTTTGTAATTGCAATTTTTGAAAGTAGGCGCATTGCCTCACCAAAACTCAAACCTTCATTTTGCAGATGTATTGCTTTTTGCCATTTGTCGAGGAGGCTTTGGATTTTGTTGCGATCAAATTCAACCCACTTTCCGTCAATCAAGATGAGATCTTCCCCTTGGTCGAGGAGCGCGCGTAGCTCGCTTTCGCTAAGTACTTTTCCTCCGACACTTACTTTTGCTGTTAGTTGAAATAGAGCATGAATACCAACTAAACTTTGTTGTGCATCATTTTGTAAGTTGATTTGCACTTTCGTACGAGTGGGTCTTTTATCTTCCCAGGATTTAGGAAGTTTGACGACTATCCCAGAGCTTTGACATGAGTCTATGTCTTGAAAGAACTTATAGGCTTCACTTGCTGAAAAATAACAGGTTTGAAAAATGCGCCCGCTATTTACTAGATTCTGTACAAAGGGTGCCTTAGCTGCTGCATTTTGGATAGGTTTGAGTAAGGTCTCTATCTTCGATTTATCAAAAGAAGCATCACTCTCTAAGAGTCTTGCTAGGGGAATGTGCTGAATACGGGTGCGCTCAGAGACTCTTGTTGTATAACTTGCTAGAAAAGCAAAAGGTGTCGCGTCTTTTTGACTCTCTGCAATATGAAAATGCACTTGTCCGACTTGTGCCCACTGTGGATATTTACTTTCTAAATACTGTCGTGGATCTTTATTGCTCGTCTGAATGGCTTTCCAAAGTTTTGTGTAAAGATCATTCCAGACTTTTTGCAAAAAATCTGCATCGACGAACTCACCGCCAGCAATCATCAGACGACACGAAATAAATTTTTCAAGCACAATTGGATTTAGAGTTCTGTCGGAACTTTCATTTTCAAGGTGTATGCAAAAATCGCGCATAAAAGCAGTCACGAATTCATACCAATAGCTAGTCGATGGATTCATGCTATTTGAAGAACTAAGATCTAAAAAATTTAATAGAATAGAACTTGGATCAGAGCATTCGTTTTCTGAGAAGGTTTTTTCGGTATTCTTATGAGTGTTGGGAACATATAATTTTTTTTCCGCAGAGAGCCTAAGTTCCATGATCATTCCTGGCTGAGAAAGCGTATATCGAAGATATTCATAGATGGAATTGAAGGCAGCGGCAAGGAGCTTTTATCGAGTTTTCTTGAGCAATTTGACGCTGCAACCTCGCAAGCTTTAGCTGCGAGTTAAGCGTTCGGCCTTTCTTGGTTGGCTCCCACCTTCCGTCGACTCTGTGTTTTCCGGTAAAGCGTTTTGAACGTTCAATCTGGGTGATGGAAGGAGGTGTTCGCTGGTTTTGCACGTATTCCTTAAGAATTTCGAGTGGTGCACCTCCACAACAGGAGACGA
>CAZWOL010000040.1:0-30860 GCA_964635325.1 uncultured Pseudobdellovibrionaceae bacterium | reverse complement strand
GCAAAAGTTTAAGATATGATCCTGATACGAAAAAACTTATTTGACGGAGCACTAGACAGCTTGATGGAGTATAATAGACTCCTGATCCTAAATTCCAAGTTAGAGAGGGCCAGATGCTTCAGCAACTAAATATACTGATCCATGGAATGGCATTATCTGAAGCTATGCTTTTGACACTAACTGGCACTGCCCTCTTACAACGAGGTTGGGCTCCACGCCTGCTCGCAGTCTTCGGAGTTTGTATCTCTGCTGTGATTGCAAGCCCTCTTTGTATTGCCTTCCATTGGTCCTCGCTTTTTAACACCAGCGTGTTACTTGAATCTCTAGTTCCAGTCCTTTTTTGGTATTTAGCAGAGAGCCTGTTTAGCGACAATTTTTGCTGGAGTCGAAAGCATCTCTTTGGAATTTCTGCAGTTGTCCTTTCGTGTATGCTCATTTTGCAAAGTCCATCTGAGCTTCAAAATTTTCATGCGAGAAGCAGCTGGATACTCACCCTCCACAAAACTTTTGATATATGCTTCTTGGTACTAGCACTCCGAAGCCTTGCTCAAGGCCGCAAGGTCGACTTGATTGATTTACGTCTGAGGCTACGATGGTTTGGAATGGTCCTCTGTGCTGCGATATTGCTGATCGCATTGCACCTTGAAGGCTACAAAATGGAAAATCGCATTTTAGAAAACCCCCTATCTATTTTCATCATGCTTTCAATGCTTCTTGGATTGCTTTGCTGCAATCTTATACTCATTCTCTACAAAGACCTGCTCCTGCCCGTTCAAAAGCCCTCAAAGATCGATGATTTCAAAGCGACAGCACCTAGCGATGAGCAGAACCAACAATTGGACGCTCTGCTCAAAAAAATTATGCTCGAGGATAAGGCCTTTAAAAGAGAGGGATTTACGCTCGATGAGCTAGCAACAATGACTCGAAGCCCCGTCTATAAATTGCGTAATTTTATCAATGGTACGATGGGATTTCGAAATTTTAACCAGTTCCTGGGGCACTATCGCATTCAAGAAGCGAAATTTATGCTCAAAAGCCCGGATCTCCAAAACGAAAAGATTCTTTCGATCGCCTTGGAGGTAGGCTACTCCTCTTTGGCTCCATTTAACAAAGCATTTAAAGAGCAGGTTGGCATGACACCCAGTGAGTACCGAGTTCTTCCGATGCAGGAGCCTACGCACTCACATACCGCATAACGACTCCTCGAATCTTAAAAATGCTTTAATTTCAGCATTCCATCACCTTTTTTTAAGGAATCGATAGGCAATTCTGGACTCCTTTTTGCTAAAAAGTTTTTCGTTCGTGAAAACAATTTTTACCAAGAAGGAAAATTCTCCATGAAAAACCCAAAAATCATCCTTTCTACTCTGACCCTAATTTCTATGACATCCTGCGGCCCTATAAGAGGGAGCTCTAACAAAGACACACCTGGTACAGCTCTGCACCAGCCCAAAAAAAACTCTGACGAGGTTCAAAGGCACTCAAACCAATGCGTTGAGAATGGACAATGCGAAGAAGATAGGAGCCAGAAAGCTCGGAAACTTACGCCTGATGAAAAGCTCATACTTGCAGCAAATGGTGTTAAAAGCTCTGCTGCGATTCTCGTCGGCATATTCAACCCACTCATAGGAGCACTTGTAGCGGCCTATGATCCAGCTGAGTCTAGAGCTGATATTGCAAACATCGACGAAGCGCTCGCCCAAGGAGCAAGCATCGACTACCAAGAAGAAAGCAGTGGGTACACGGCACTGATTTACGGAGCCTACGGAGCTTATCCTGGGATCGTTCAACATCTCGTAGATAGCGGGGCCGACGTCGAGATAAAAGAAAGCTATGGTTACAATGCTTATACAATGGCAAAATTCTACGCCCAAAAATATACACGCATACTGAAAGATTTGGAGACGAGGCCTTTAGCTAAATCAGAAACTCAACAAGATCGAGACAGTCTCGTTAGGCACTACAAAAACTACGTTGAACGATATACGAAGGTTATGGAGATTTTGCAGAACAAGACTGTAGACAAGACGATGCCTTATTCTTTCTGGAACTGATTTACAACTTTAGAGGGATAGGCACATTTGAACTCGTCATCCTTACTCTTCCTCTACTCCTCATCAGGTATGTGCTGGGCTGGGATACACATCGAGGTCCACTGCGTTTTATCAAAGTGGGCATAAGCATAGAACCACTCGATAAGTCGCTCATCACCTCGTAGTTTGTGCTTGTCTGCAAGAAGTTCCGATAGTTTTCCGTCTATTCGATAACACCATCCGTAGGCATCCATTTCCGTATTTGAAATAAGTTCGAGTGCGCTACCCAGATTGTTGATGGAGCGAATACCTAACTCACTTCCTTCGTACTGCTGAAGGTTATTAGATTTTATAGCTCCACTCAGCACTCGATGTGAAATTTCAGCAACACTCTCAGCGCCCACGGCAATCTGAGTCTCGAACAGCACAGCACCTTGCACACCTAATACTCTTAGAGTACTTGGTTGTGATTCTTCGCAATGATTAGCCCCAGCAAGTGAATATGCAGTAATAGCATTTAGCAACAAAAGAAAATGATAGAATCGTATTTTCATAACTATCCCATATTGACATTCAAGACTTACAAAAACTCACAGGAAAATGCCAATTTGGCTTAGAATCCTGCTAAATGCATTGAATTAATATACACAGAAATTGAAGCCAGAAAACAAAACTTAGCAGACCTTTATATCCAAATTGATAGAGCATACAAACGACATTGATAGGAGAAAGTACGATGCGTTGTTTTCTTTTCATTCTCGTAAATTGTTTTTTCCTAGGACCGCTTGCGCAGGCTGCTAGTGAAATACTAACAAGTGAAGACTTTTTAGAAAGTGCACGACAGCACGAAATGGATGCAGAGCAGTCACTGGGAAAAGAAACTGTTGAAAACCATGAGAGCGCTGATGATTTTAGGTTAGCCCTACACCTATACCGCGAAGCTGCAAAACTTGGCAATCGTGTTGCAAAATGCAGACTAGGTCGTTTCTATCAAATGAACCACCCCGGCATCCCACGCAACGATAGCGAAGCACTTTATTGGCTGATTGAAGCTGGAGACTACGGAAAGAAAAGTTTAGAAGATCTACTTGCACGACTAAATTTAAAACAAGCACTCTCACATCTGCTTCCAATGCTCAAAGAAAAAAGAATAGATCCGAAGCTCCTCATGGAATCGCTTTTGCAAGCTAAGCAATTGGATCTATGGAGACAAATTCAAGGTCATTTGGATCTTATGAATGCTCGAACAGCACTCTCGAGCCCGGCCTTCGATACATAACAAATCGCTACCACTCAAAAATACCGGATTATAAATAATAAAATCAGATGGTTGGCCACCCTTCTTACGTCATTGCATCCCGCCATCTTTTGTGTATTATGGCCCCAAACATTCGAATGCTATTCGATTCAAGTCATGATGAAGGACCTACGTTTTACAATGACACTCCGTATTAAAGATTTGACGATTCCCGTACAAGCTATGCAAGATGATAATGCTGTCCTCTCAGCACTTGCCACAAAACTTTCTATACCTCCAGAGACTATACTTTCACATACAATCCGTAAAAAATCGCTAGATGCTCGCAAAAAGGGGCGCATTGTCTATCATCTTCAAGTCGATTTTAGCTGTGAAGACGAGCAGAGCCTAGCAACTCGTTTTAGCGAGCTTGAACAAGCTCCACCAATGCCTGTACTCGATCCTTTGCAGGACATTGATTTTAGCAAGGCTCAGTTTCGTCATCCGCCTGTCATAATTGGAAGCGGACCAGCAGGAACTTTTGCAGCTCTTACACTAGCGAGAGCTGGCATAAAGAGTATCATCGTCGACCGAGGAGAAGCGGTAGAACAAAGATTACGTACTGGCAATCGCTTACGCCGTGAAGGTCACCTCAATCCAGAAAGCAACTTCTGTTTTGGTGAGGGTGGAGCTGGTACTTTTTCTGATGGCAAACTCACTTGCGGTCGCAATCACCCATTGATCCGACATATCTTTAATGAGTTTGTAGCTTATGGTGCCCCGGACTCAATTTTATACGATGCTCATCCCCATATCGGAACCGATTACTTGATGCGCATCTCACAGCGCATGCGTGCGTCACTTCAGAATATCGGATGTGAGTACCTATTCGAACGACGCATGGATGATTTTACGACAGGATCTTCACACGCACGCTACATAGTCCGATTGCATGACGGGACACAGATTCCTACTGACCATCTCATACTTGCGATTGGTCACTCTGCACGCGACACGTACAAGATGCTTCAACAAAAGAAAGTTGCAATGGTACCCAAGCCTTTCGCTATGGGTGCACGTGTTGAACATCCGCAAGAGCTCATCAATCAAATTCAGTTTGGCGCCTGCGAATTGCCAACAGCTGCTGAATATAAGCTTACAGCCCAAACAGAGACACGTGGCATCTGGACCTTCTGTATGTGCCCTGGAGGAAACTTACTACCAACAAGTGCGCAAGCTGGTCACCTTGCTATCAATGGAATGAGCTATCATGCTCGCAACAGTGGTTTTGCTAACGCAGCTATTGTTGTAAGTGTGCGCAAGGAAGATTTTTACCGTGATGATGCTCTAGATGGCATGCGTTTCCAAGAAAAAATCGAACAACTGGCCTTTCAAGAAGGTGGGGGAAATTATTTTTCACCAGCTCAACGCCTAGAAGATTTTATAGCTGGGCGCACCTCGAAAGGTGAAATGAAATCCACATACAAACCTGGAATCACATCAGCACGTCTTGATCGCATTCTGCCTTCATTTGCAAGTGAGGCCTTGCGTGTTGCACTAGGAGACTACAACAAGCGCATGAAGGGTTTCATCAGCGAACACGCTCTTATCGTTGGTGTCGAAAGCAAAACTTCTGCTCCCGTATCTCTACTACGCAATGATGGACTCGAATCCCAAAGTCATCCTGGATTTTTTCCAGCAGGTGAAGGTGCAGGCTATGCCGGTGGTATCATCAGTGCCGCACTCGATGGTGTACGCATAGGTCAAGCTGTTCTTCGTAATGCACTTTCAACTCATCCCTAATGCGTGCTGTCGATCACTGCTTTGACAGCAACAGCACGCTGATTCAGGATACGAAGCTTGAAAAAACTGTCAAATCATGCTACTTAAGAGTATTCATCGAAAATTCAGCTCCTACATGACCTACATGAAAGAATCTCCATTGAACCAGGATCAGCTCAAAGCAACCCTTCTAAACCTTTTGAGCAAAAGCATTGAAAAGGAACTCGAAACAGCTCTTCGAGCAGCCAATCAAGCTCGTATAGGTTCCACACATCGTGACGCTGAAGCAAAAAGCAAGTACGAGACTCAGGCCACAGAACTATCCTACTTAGCGAACGGGCAAACCCTTCGAGCAAAGGATCTGCATCAGCAACTATCCTTAGTACGAAACTACAAGCCGAGGTATTTTAAATCCGATGCTACTGTTGATATAGGTGCCATTGTTTGTACAGAAACTGAGTCCATGCAGCTCAAATATTATTTTATTGTTCCTCTAAGTGGAGGATTGTCCTTTTCGATAGACGATAAAAACTATCAAATTTTGTCGGCAACAGCACCCCTCGCTAAACAACTACTAGGTCGATACATCGGAGAGGAAATCGATTTCATGGAGAGTACCATCATCGATTTTTTCTAGGCCTTAGAACCGAATAGAAGGAAAATCCATGAAAACAATTGAAGTGAATGTTAAGAAATTGAATAGTGCACTGAAAGAAAAGGGGATAAAATTTTCATCTTTTACGAAAGCTGCACCTTCTCTTGGCATCACAACTATCTGCAAAATACAAGGCACCTATCCTCTCGAACTAAATCTTAAGGAAAGTGTCCTCATTCAAAAGGCTCTAAAAAAGCTTAAATTTAGCAGCAAAGAAATCTCGGAAATCATCGAAGAGAAAATTCAATCCTCACTTTTTTAAAAAACCCGATTTGCGCGCCTGGCTAATAAAGTAATCACGATGAAACTCGCGCATTCCAACAAAGAAACTGTCCGTTTTATCTCGCCCATGAAGAACAAGATTCTGATAGTATCTCACAACATTTTCTTCATCCCATGAATCTTTTGGGTAATACTTAATAACACCCATCATATTTAGAAAAACACCATCAACAAAAGACTCCGCTTCCAAAAAATAGCCAACGGGAATATCGGCTATCACTTGGTAGTACATAAGGAGTGCAATCAGATTATACGGGTTGATGATCGTTGCGAGCATTTGACGAGTGAATAGAACCTTTTGCCAAGCATTACCATCAGAGGTTGAGAGATCTGGATTAAGATACTGCTCGATCGGTTGCATGACTTTTTGGAAAGCTTCAAAACTCTCATTATCATTATTTAGATATGGCTTTGCCTGATTTTTATAAACGACAAGAAAGGCTTTATGAGCCATTTCATGAACAAAGGCCCCCCAGAAACTCTTGCTTATTCGTGGGTAAGCCTGGATGACGACCTCACAACCCAAAGAACCTCTTGCAGAATTTAAATAGCCAGCTTTACCACCTTTGATGCTAGCAGAATCAAATTTAAAAATGGGAGAACACGATGATCCTTGGTACAAAAAAGCGTTTATAGCGACATTAAGGACATCCTTAACTTCAGGTTCCGAATTCAAATAGTATTTTTTCAAATCATATTTAAGTGTCGCACAACCTTCAAAAGACTCATCGCATCGCACGATCGCAAATAACCCATGATAGGCACGCGTCTCAGTCAAAAGATTTCGTAATTTTTGATAAGAATCTTCTGAAAGAGATTCTTTACATAAGTCGAGAACTTTACGAAGACGATCCAATTGGTCGACATTTTCTAAGCTAGAAATGAGCTTTTCTAAATTAGTTTCAATCTCACTTCCACTCATAGTGTTAAAAAAACTAGCGAGTTTCTCTTCAACATCAAAATTTAAAAACAGCCCCTGTGTCTTTGAATCAAACAATAAATCTATATGGTCATTTTGCACAGCAATAAACAATTGCTTTGCAATTTTTAGCGTACGCCACCGATCCTTAGATCCTCGCGAAATATCCTCCAGGACAAGATTTAAATTTCTTTGGTATTTGAAAATAGAATGACCATACCATTCTACTAGATAAGATAGATAATCATCATTTCCATTGTAGTCAGGGTGAAGCACGTATTGGATTAGAGCTCTTAACTGCCCTACCAACCAATGGTTGGTCCTATCAGTAAAATAAAACCAAGCTACATCAATCTGCTTAGGGTCTCTGTAGGCTTGAAGATTCAGCAGGTTTGTGATCAAAAAATCAGAAGGGAGAATCTGAGACCCACTATATGGCTGATTAGTGGTATAGATGAAGGCTCGATCTCCATAGAGAGCATCTTCAAAACCTTTTTTAACAAGGTGTATAATTTTTTGAGTTTTGTAGGATGTGTCGATTCGTGAATTTAGAGGGTGGACATAGACAAGCGGACTTACAGTACGGGTCGTCGAATAAGAACCCAATAACCTCCCATCATCGGCATATTCAGACTGAGATATAGATACTTCATTATTAGAAGTATAGCTAGATATAGATGGTTCTTCACCGAACCTCAATTCGATTGCTTCAGTTCCTATCATCCTTTCAAATATTGAAACAAGCGAAGAAGCGCAATTAGCAACATCGGGACCAACACGATCATGAAGATCTGCTATCTCGATAGTTCTAAACTCAATTTTTTCAGAAAACTTAGAAGCAGCAACAGGAGCAAGACACTCACAAACGATTTTCACGAAATCTTTTATCAGTGGATTTTCAAAACTTGGGCATACTCCATCTACTAAAATAGGATTAGCTTGAAAGGATTCATCATGTTTCTTTGCAAGCTCAAGAACCCAAGCCTGTGGCTCTTTGCAAATTCGATCAATATTAGGCAAGAGGGGACGCATTTGCTCAGCATATAATGCATTTATATAGAAAAATGAAAAAACAAAGCAAAAATTTTTGATAAAAAAATTCATAAAACCCCCTCTAATCAGTAGAAATAGGCTATTTTTGTAGCATAGAAACTTATTTTTGTACGAATTTATAGCAGCTTTTATTCTAAGAATTCAGAATAACTGGGAGAATAATGATGGCAGATTTGAGTTATTGACTCCAAAATCTATTTAAACGTCAGCAGACTGGGAACTTACTGAGATCTAGGCCAAAAACTTTGTCATATTCCTCATAGAACAGCTATTAGCGACTGCCGTCCCAAGATCCTGCTGCTTCGGTATTTGAATAGTAACCCCATGTTCCAGAGAAAGTATGTGAGTGCATATCCATTTCAAACTTGAACCAACCGTATTTAGAACCTACATACCATTGACCTTCCATCCATGAGTCATGGTAGGTGATGTTATATAAATTTCCGGTAAAACTTTTGGTTCGGTAAGTACCATGATCGCCATCTATTGAGAGCTCTGCGTTAACTTTTTGGTGGCTGCTGTAAATTTGATAATGTGAATGCCAATAGCCGTCAAAATCAGAAGTCCAGTGTTCGCTTGGAGTTGGAGATGGTGTTGGACTGTGAGTATGATGACGAGGGGGGAATTTCTTAGAATTTTTACCATTCTTTCCCTTAGCCGCTAACAAAACTCGAGCAGACCTTTGGTCGGTGTCCGATTTTTTTTCTGATAATTCTGAGGTTGCTGAAAACTCGCTATTGGCAGAAGCTATACTTGCAACATGCAAGCCTGAGGACATAGTCAAGGCGATCGAAACTGCTAATGAGAATCTCATAATGCTCCCTTTTGTACATCAGAAAGTATTCACGACAACTTTTCACTCTGAGTTTTCTAGGGACTATTGTGTGATGTGTCAATTGCGTTTTGGAAGGCCACAACTTGCTCTGCAAAAAGAGGATATCGTCATTCTATGAAAGTTTACGCTTCACATTTCGAGTCGGTGCTATCTCTTCCCTTGTCACGCACATGTACGCAACGATCAAGACAATTGCTTCGGAGAGCGGGAAAATATTTGTCAAACTCGGCACAACACCTTGGACAAGGGTTGCGTGAGCACTCAAACTGGCCATTATTTCTTCTCGTTCTGCTGGTGACATATTTTCATCGAAATTCAAACCAGTAAGTTCATTCATCCACATAAAAGGATGAGCAATAACACTCTCTAAACTTCTAAAACGCCCCGCATCATGCATACACAGCAATTGAGACAAGAAATCAGCAATTCGAAAACCAAACCCTTTATTCTCCCAGTGTTGCACCATAAGATCCTGATTGCTAGCAATATTGAGCCATCCTTCTTGGATAAAACCTTCTTCATCTACAACGTATGGAAAATGCTTTTTTGCCAATAAAGTGAAAAGCACTCCTAGAGCATAGATATCAGCCTCACCCGAGAGGCAAGACTCTCCGGAAAAAGCCTCTAGAAATTGATATTGAAGCGTGCCGTAATTAGCTATCATTTCTCGCCCACCATCTTGAGAAACACTTCCAAAATCAACAAAGCGAATCCTCCAGATGCGGCCCTCTCGGTCTAGTTCAATTAAAATATTCTCGGCCTTAAGATCACCATAAGAGTATCCATGCGACCTAAGAAACAACAGTCCTGAAATAACCTGCCGAATGATGGAACGAAAATCCCCCGACCTCAAAGGTTGACTCTCTGGGTTGATCAGGTAATCCATGAGGTCACCATTTCTACAGTACGGAAGCTCAAGCTCACCTCGATCTATATTTATACGTAAGGCATTCAATACATTGGGATGAACATGACCTCGCATCGCTCTATAGAACTTGCATTCTCGATCAAAACTAATGCTAGAAAATAGATCCCGCATGATTTTGACAACGGATCGAGGTTTTCCATCATCATCACGAACGAGCCGAACACATCCATGAGTGCCTTCACCTATAAGATCTTCTTGAATGCTGTTGGTAGGGACCTGAATAGATAGACCAGGAGAACTCTTAGCCGTTTCATCGTTTGCATCCCCTGCATCTTCCCCTCCGTAAACGGAAATACCCGAAAACAAAATACCAAATAGCACGAAAACTACTGTTTTCTTTGAAAAAGTTTGCAGAGAAACTCTAGACATCACTAGTCCCAATCCTACTTAAAAGGAGGTTTTATATAAATTGTTGCGCTAATAATGAAAGGTATCCATATCTCGCCGCACTTGGTTTCGTCAAGCGAGAAAGAATCGCACAGCGGATCTTGCCATGAGCGTAATTGTAAGGGGCATCGGGGGGATGAGCTTGATCACCTTTCCTATTGACACTGAAGTCTCTTTGCTATTTTTTAGCAAAACATCTGGGCTCTTACGACATATTTCGGTCATATCGTTTTTGAGGATGTAGCACCCTATGTGGTGTGAAATTTCAACTTTTTAGAGGAAAACATATGAATTTCTCACGAAAACTTTGCAGTGGGTTCTTAGTGATGATGATCGTTTTTTCTTCTGCATCTAAAGCTCAAGACCATGAAGATTCGAATTGCTATGAATGCATGCATAAAATTTTTATCGCATTACTGATTGGATCTAATGCATTATCTATGAAATGGACTGTTGAACAAATGGAAGAACTCAAAATCGAATTTATTTCGGAAACTTATAATATATTCAGAAATAGTTCCTCCATCAACACAGTGCAACATATTTCGAATGCTATAATTGCTTCTCAAACTGCTGCAATTATCAGCGGTGGCTTTGCCTTGCTGCTAAATAGTCAGGAAGGTCGAAGCTTCCTAGCATTTTGCTCAACTATGACTGCAGTCGGTTTTGCTTTTGTCTTCACAGAAAATGCTATACTTTGGTCTGCATTAGCTGCACCAGATCCTATCACTCAGGCAGCCATCCAAATGACTTTAGCAAATGGGGTCTACCCACTGATTGCAAGTGGAGTCTTTGGAGCCCCCTTTCTTTTTAGCCTCTTAATTGCAACAGCTCTTCACATTAGAAATTGCCTAAATCCGTCTTCACCTGAACAAACTCCTCTCTTAGCAATATAGAAAAAACTTTCGCACTCAAGCTAGCTATTCATCCTATAGGCGTACATAAGACCACGCAGTATAAGGTCTGGAACCATCGTATTGAAGATCCCAGAATCTGCAAAGAGCCCTGAAAACCCACCTGTACCAATAATTTGAGGAGTTTTTTGGTTGGCAAACGACTCGGAGATCATACGTGTCGTAATTTCCCGAACCATTCCTATGGTTCCATAGAAAAGTCCAGACTGAATATTTTCTACAGTCGAGCGCCCCGTTGCAACCTTAGGGCTTACGATTTCGACATTTGGAAGACGTGCTGTTTTTGCTTCAAGTGCTTCCATAGCAATACGAAGACCTGGGGCAATGGCCCCTCCTAGAAACTGCCCGTTTGCATTCACGGCACAAAATTTAATCGCTGTTCCAAAATCAATAATAACAAGATTCTCATTTGGGAAAAGTTGCGTTGCTGCGATGGCATTCGTAATCCGATCAGACCCAAGTTCTAGAGGGTTGCGATAAAGAATCTCAAGCCCAGTTTTGACTCCATAGTGCAGAAAAAAAGGTGTGACATGAAAATATTTTAAGCAACAATTTCTAAAGGTATGAACCAAATCTGGGACAACGGAGCAAATCGCAACGGCTTTAACTTCTGCAGGATCAAGAACATTTTCACGTAAGACGGTCTTGAGAAAGAGCCCTAATTCATCCGAACTAATCGCATGCTGAGTGCTTTTACGAAACTGAACTTTTAGTGTTGTATCCTCAAAGACTCCACCATAGATTTGTGTATTTCCGACATCTAAAACTAAAAGCATGATGCCCCTCTCATTATTTTGCGTTTAAGAATTTACTGATTTGAGCTTCAAGAGCATAGGCCAGTTCATTTTTTGAGGTACAAGCCTGAACACATCGCCCCTTCGCATAGATCATACTCAGGTGTTCGTTAGAATTAGGCCTAATATCCGCAAGATCGTTATGCACTACAAAATCCACATCAGGATTCGTAAAAAGTTTTTGAATTGCAATTTTTTGCTGTTCTTCACTTGAAGTACAGGTGAGTTTGAAGGCAACCAGCAAAACATCACTACGACAAGCCATAGCTTTTATCTTTGTAATAAGCTTTGGTAGAGGTTTTAGTTGTATGCTCTCGATCTCATCAGAGCCTAGTTTTGATCTTTGTGAATTAGAAATCTTTCCCGTCTTTGTCGAAATCGCTTCTACAGAATAATCACTTACTGCAGCACAGTGAATCACACAATCGAAGGGATAGTCCAACAACTTGGCAAGTTGTGACTCAAGATCCGCAAAAGTCGTAAAACTCTCTCGCCTCATCTCACCTTTAGCTTGAACTGAATGAGAGGCATGTAGAAAACAGACCTCATGCCCCAATTCAGAAAAAACACTTGCAATAGTCGCTCCTGTGCGTCCTGTACTCATATTCGTAATGTACCGCACGCTATCTATAGGTTCACGAGTACCACCTGAAGTGATTAGAACTTTGAATCGCTTTGCAGGAACTTTCGCATGAGCCGCAAGGATTTTGTTCAAGATAGCTTCGGGCTCCATTAGGCGCCCATCTCCAATCTCCCCACACGCGAGAAAACCTGCTTCTGGTTGCAGAACCTTCACACCCCATGCTTGCAATTTTTGTAGAGAATTTTGCGTTGCAGGATGTTGATACATCTTTGCGTTCATTGCAGGAGCAACCCAATAGGGCTTACAAAAGTCATAAGCCAGAAAGATGCTCCCTACAATATCGGAAGCTAGCCCACCTGCAAGCTGATTGATAGTATTTGCTGTTGCAGGACAGAGTATAGCAAAATCACACCAGCGACTAAGATGTATATGGTCCATCTGGTGCCCCTTTTCAAAAGTGTCACAAATGGGGGCTTTGCCAGTAAGACCTTCGAATGTTGCGGGTCCAATAAATTCTAAGGCAGCTTGTGAACATACGACTTGAACGTCATGTCCCAATTGAACAAGCTTGGAAAGCAAACTGCAACTTTTGAAGCATGCAATAGAACCAGAGAGTTGAAAGAGTATTTTATATTTGAACATTGTCGATCAACCTTACCTGCCCAAGACGCACAGCGCCAAAACGCCTTTGCTTATAATCTTGAACATAGTCGACGTCAAAACCACAAGTTGCTAGTTCTGAACGTGCTTGATCAACATTTGAGGAGTTTCTTAAAATCTTTGCAAACAGTGGGGCATGTCGGAGTTCTTCGGAGTTGAGCAAAGCATTGCGTGAGCTCAGCGCAAGCCCTTCATCTGTACGTACTGTAGGACACGGAACAATTTCTGTATCAAGAAAAAAAGCTTCTGCCATCTCTTTAATAAGTAGGTACTGTTGGTAGTCTTTTTCTCCAAAATAAGCACGATTCGCCTTTACGATTTGCAAAAGCTTCATGACTACAGTAAGCACACCTGCAAAATGTCCAGTTCGGCTTTGGCCACATAGCATCGTAGAAAGTTGGTTTTCCTCTATTCTAAAACGATAGTGATCCGCATACATCTCATCTACTTGTGGCATAAGCAGAAAGTCCACTCCAGCTTTTTCAGCAAGAGCAAAATCGCTCTCAAAAGTGCGAGGGTAAGTGGACAAATCTTTAGGATCATTAAATTGAGTTGGATTGACAAAGATTGTAAGGACGGAAATCGCATTTTCCTGCTTTGCCTTCTCCAGGAGAGAAAGATGTCCTGCATGTAACGCACCCATCGTTGCGACAAGACCGATACTGTGAGTTTGCATATTTGGTTGACGACGCAATTGTCTCCAACTTTCTATCGATTGAATGACCGTTGTCATCGAAAGCTCTCCTGTTCTAGTGGAAACTCACTACCCTTAACATCACGGTTGTAATGGTCCAGAGCTTCAACAAATAACTGTAAACCATCCAAGTATTTACGTACAAATTTCAATTGAAACTGAGGAAGCATGCCCAGCATATCGTGCAAAACTAGAACTTGTCCGGAAACATATGGTCCTGCACCAATACCAATCGTTGGAATCTTTAGAGCATCGGTTATCCTTTTGGAAAGATTCGCTGGAATGCACTCCAACACAAGCCCAAAACATCCGAGTTCTTCGAGCTTCTGTGCATGTGTGAGAAGTAGATCTGCTGCATCACTGTCTCGACCCTGAATGCGAGGACCTCCGAGTTGATGGATGTATTGTGGAGTCAGCCCAAGGTGACCCATAACCGGAACACCTGATTTGACTATGTGAGAGACTATGTCTTCATGCCCCTCGACTCCTTCAAGCTTGACGGCGTGCGCACCTGCATTCATCAATAGTTCAACACAGTTCATGGCTTCACGCAGACCTTTGCGGTAAGACAGAAAGGGCATATCAGCGATAATCAATTTGTCAGATATTCCTCGAGTTACAGCAGCAACATGCAAAGCCATCATTTCGGGTTGAGCAGGAATTGTGGTTGGATGGCCATGCATAACCATCGCAAGACTATCTCCAACAAGGACACAATCAATGGTCGATTTGTTTATTATCTGCGCAGTCCAGAAATCATAACAGGTGATCATTGAAATTTTGCTATTTGTGACTTTCATTTTTTGAAAATCAAGTATGGTCTTACAAATCGGCATCAGCTTCCTTCCGTCATACAGACTTACAACACAACATTCATTTTTTCGCGATAGCTTGTGAGAAATGCTTGATAAACACGTTGAAAGGGGTCGCCTTGCAGGGCTGCTAAGTTTTTTGCAATAGTGATCTCATCAGCTCGGGCGAGAGGCCCTGTTAGAGCCTGAGTCGCATTTTTCTGAAGATTTTCACTTATACTTTGCAGGTAGGGGAAAGCAGTTGCTTTTGGAACTTGAAATTGGGTCTCGAATTCTTCAAAAAGTTTCTGCCATAGCATGGTCGTAAAGTTTCCACTTAGAACACAGAGTGCATGATACAAAGCTTTTTTCTCTGAAGAAATTCTATAGAAACTGTTTTGTAGTCCAGGTAACAATTCATCAGACGATGGGCCATTTGATTCTATAAAAAATGAGATCTGCTCGTACATTGGCCGATCATAGAGGTTTGGTCCAAAAGCCAACAAAGGGTGGGCCGAATAAGCTAAGACGCTACTCAGTGCACCTGAGCAATGAATGAGCGTATGATTGGACAGAATAGGGTGAGACTGAATAAAATCTTCGATAGCACTATCTCGAATCAACAGCAGTACATGAGAACTTTCTGCCAAGCAGGAGGATAGTTCACTTTCGGATGCTTCGGAACGGGACCACTGATTCATCGGTAGATTTAGAAGCGAAAAATAATGCCGCATATGTCGGGCAAGACGACCATTCCCAATGATCGTATACTTCAGAAAAGGGCGATTCGTGAGTTTGTGAGTCATCTTTAGGTCCAATACTATAAAATCAAGCGGATGCTAAAGAGCTATAGGACTAAAGTCAAACCAGAAAAACTCGCGAGAGTGCTCGAGACCTTTTTGAATATCAGTAGCGGTAAGCCTTGCATTTTCGTAGCGATTATCGGATAAAGTGTTATCCGACATATAAAATAACTTTAGCCAAACGATCCAGCAGACGATTGCTAGGTAGTAGCTCAGCTAAACCTTCTTCTGGATCCATCTTCGCTAGGAAAAGCACAACAATTAAAAATTGGAAGCAAAGTTGCTAAGCTCTAGATCTAAAAATCGCAGCCCCTATTCGACTGGGCAAACTCTCTTCATCCCTTTCAATCCAGGCACCGAAGAGACAGTGAGACACGAAATCGAGGATATTCTTTTTAATCTTTACTTATCATCAAAATACAAACCTGAGATTAGCGTCGCAAATAGTGTCTTATGTGTTTCTTCAGTTGGGCTGTTTGCAGCTATCGAAATCCTTACTCGTAGTCTTTGTATTCAAGATCTTCGTTTGCAAATTCTTGACAAGAAATGTCACTATAAAAAAACCTTCAAAAAAATCTGTGAAGGTTTTGACTGGAAATCCTGGCTGCCAGCACAGGCTCGAGTCAGAATTACGGCAAGATCGATTGCAAGCCACTTATACCACGAGGGCATGCTTAAGGAAATTCTTACATCAGCTCTTCAGGCAGAAGGTTTTGAAGTTGCGACTGCAGAAGATGAATCGCAAGCTCTAAGCACACTATTTGTAGAGTTCAATCACGATAGGTTGCACCTGTCCTTATCACTTGCAGGCAGCGAACTCTTCAAGAGGGGTTTTAGACAACTTGGTCAAAGCGTTGCTCCCTTGCGTGAAGACCTTGCTCAAGCATGCATCATGCGAGCACTGACCTATTGCCAAAGTTTGAACAGCAACTATGATCCACAAACACTTTTGGTTCCCTTTGGTGGATCTGGTACTTTTATTTTTGAGTACCTGCTAAACACAAAACAGATAGCCCCATGCTTGCTAGGTCGACCTCTCGCCTTGCAAGAACTTCCAATTTTCAATGCAAAGAATTTTGCATTCATTACAAAACAAGCAGCACAGCGCTCACAAAGATGCTCACTGAAAAAAATTGCATACCTTGACCTTTCCGAAAAAGCGCTTAGCTCCTTCCAAAACAATTTGACGAGCTTTCAAAAGCATCTAGAACCGTTAGCTTCTAAAGCTAGAGACGAAATTTCCAACATTGAGATCGATGCATTTCAAGGAAATTTTTTCACTGAAGCTTTGCCAGCAACGAGTGGAGATGTTTTTGTTCCCCTTAATCCTCCGTATGGCCTGAGATTACAAAGCTCAGCTCGCCCTGAAAGCATTTATGCAAAAATAGGCAAGCAACTGCTCGAACTTCGCAAACAGATGGATACAAAAGACAGACTTGGGGGCTTCATACTTTGTCCTAGCGAAACAACCTGGAGTGCATTTGTGAGAAAAATAGGCGCCACGAATACACAGACCTATCATGTGAGTCAAGGCGGTCAGGACATCCGTGTTTGTCAGTTTGTTTTAGGTCTAGAGTCTTATGCGACAGCTGATACCTAATAAACGGACTTTGCGGCTACCTGCCTCTGTTTGAGTAAGAAGCAAATCTCTCACTATACCAAAAATAAGATCTGCTTCTGCTGTATCCCATTCTATAGTCTTGCTACGCGTTATCAGCGAAAAGTCTGCATACTTCACTTTGAGAGTTATAGTTCTACTCGTTTTATTTTTTTGCTTGAGAAGCCCACTGACTTCGTAACTGAGCGCCTTTAGTTTATCAGTCAACAAGTCTCTATCAAGCAGATCCTCAGCAAAGGTATCTTCTTTGCCAATCGACTTTCGCTCGCGACTGGGCTCGACGGCACGCTCATCAATACCTCGAGAACGAGCGTAGAGCCAGGGCCCCATATTCTTCCCCAACCTCTCTGTAAGTTCATCGATCGAAAAAGCCCACAGATCCCGACAAAGCGTAAAACCAAACGCCTTCAGCCGTTTTTCTGATACAGGACCTATGCCATGTATTTTACGAAGTGGCAGGCGCTCCATAAACTGCAGAGCCTGCTCAGGAAGAACAATGGTGATACCTGCTGGTTTTTTAAAATCTGAAGCAATCTTTGCAAGCAATTTGTTAGGTGCCACACCTGCAGAACACGTGAGAGCAAGCTTCGCAGAAATTTGTTCCTGGATGAGACGAGCAATCTTTACAGCAAAGAGCTCATGTCCCGTTACATCTAAATAAGCCTCATCGAGAGAAAGCGGCTCGACCATTTGCGTGAAGCCACGGAAGATCTCACGTATGACCTGAGTTGCTGCATAGTATTTTTCGAAATTAGGACGAATGAAGACCGCATCTGGACAAAGGCGAGCAGCCTGTGAGCAAGCCATCGCAGAACGAATCCCAAATTTGCGAGCTTCATAACTCGCAGTACAGACAACCCCTCTTGAATTTGGAGAACCACCAATTATGACTGGACGCCCCTTGAGGCTTGGATTATCACGCATCTCTATCGCAGCGTAGTAGCAATCCATATCAACATGGATAACCTTACGCTGCAGTAGTGACGGATGAATCTGCAATGACATATTTCCACTTCCACCAAGACAACAATGCAAAAACCACAGAACACGCTGTTTATTCTTGCATATTGCCACAGATATCACTGGAGAACAACGGTAGTTGTGAGATGAATAGGAACGCGCCTATAGAGAGCAGCTGAGGGAGGGGGGGCTCGCCCCTGCTATACAGGGATCCGTAAGATGTCAGAGCTCTGAATGCACTCGAGCAAAAGCTGCAAAATGCCCTTCAGAATCGGATAGTTTATATTGGGCACAAATTTGAGGACCAATGACTTTGCTTGCTGAAGCTTGTACCCAACCTCTGCTTTGCAGCTGTTGAAATAAAAAACGTCCTAGCCAGCAGTGCGCTCTTGTCGAGGGATGGACTGCATCATAGAACATATGATCTTCTGGATTTGCACAACGTTCTCCAAGCTGCATTCCAAAACCTGTATAACAACTTTTAGAACTTACTGTCATTCCATATTGCTGTGGATTTTGCACCATATTTTCAAAAACTGGATTGATGTCCAGAAATTCAAGGTGAATATGTTCGTTCAACTTTTGTTTATGTTTCGACTCCAACCAGCGCAAAGAATCATGCAATTGGACGTTTGCTTTTTTGATCATATAACTCAAAACACGCTCTCGTGTCACATCATCCGCAAAAGGAGTCATAGAAAGATTCGGAAAAGATACTATCAGAAAATTTCTGGCACCATGGTTGAGCAATTTATCGATATTGAAAATCAAATCATGAACAGCAACCGCTACAAGAGCGTCTGCGTATAGAGAATTCCCTGTCCCAGAGATTTCGCCACCAATGAATTCCACATCATTTGCGGATTCCACGATTTTCATGAAATTATTGATACCAACCCACATGATGTAAAGATTATCTTTTGCTTCATCCGCTTTAGGTTGCCGGCTCTGCAAATAGTTTTCAACCTTTGTATACAAACTACCTACGAGACAACCTCGAACGAAACATTCAACGGCATCAAAATAAGATAAAAAAGAAGAGCAAAAAAAATTCGTTGTTAAACCACCGTATGACCAATTGTCAATTTTTAAGTGAGGAAGGCTCTTCTTAAGAAAATCAACCCAAATAGGCCCATCTGCAAATCGTGCGTTCCAATAATTTTGGGTTGGAACAAAGCCTATATTAGAGTGTAAGTTAGAGGTATCGGAGAGGCTATCTCCAAAAATAATTATATTTTCGACATGTCCAGCTTCATCCTTGGCATGCACTGTCGTAATCGGTAGACCTGCATATGTACAAGACTGTCCAGCCTCTATTTTTATGATTTGAGTGTCGGGAGGAATACTGTTTTGACAGACTTTCTCCAATTGCGAATAGTCCCAACTTCCATCATCAATATTTAAAAAACCTTCATCCAAATAGCCCTTGAGCTCAACGGATACTCCATCACGCACACCCCAAACCCAATCTGCGTTCTTATAGAAGACCGAATGAGGCTTCAGAGGACTATAGTAGTAACAAGCCAAATAATAGGTTTCATACACAGGTGTCGCAACATTATCATCTGCTTTGAGGACTGGCCCTAAGAATACAAAAGATCCCAAAGAAATGACTATTTTGCAAAAATATAGAAAGCTATCCAACACTCTCAAAATACCTAAAGAGCTTTTCATTATTTTCTATCCATTTGAACTGTGATTTAGGGAGTCTTTATGACAATTCTGGCCAAAAAAACAAGTAATTTCTTTAATTCGGTGAGATTGTGGGAACTTAGCAGCTCAGTAAACGACTAGCCCTGACCTTGCAAAAAGCAGTTGCTAACAAGTGTTTTTGCTTTGGTAGGTAAGCTGTTATCCGCAACTCGAGTTGCCAAAACAAGCTTTGCACCTTCCTCAGTAAGAGCATGACTTTTGTAAATTACATGATCTTGCTTTGTCAAATCAACCAAAGCACATGCAAGCCATGATGTTCCACCATCACCAACATTGATATCCAAGCGTTTTGCAAACTCACTGCTTTTTTCCTCATGAATACCTCCACAAAAGAATGCTAACTGAGATTGCTCAATCGGAAATGACGAGAGATCTTTTTGAGTATCTACTGTCATCGATCCCAAATACTTGCGGTCCCGATGCTCACCTGAATCATCTAAGTCCCAAGTTGCTACTATATTGCATGTATAGACAGATGCTATTGCATGAAACGATAAGAAAGCTGACATCACTACAAACGCTTTTAGAATTTTCATTCGATACTCCTTGAAAATTAAAATGCTCTAAGAAAATTGTGCAAGAAAAGACCAGATATGCCAAGCTTTCGACAGACTGCGACAAAGATGAAGTGTTTGATTCATATATCAAGTTCCGGTTTACAAAGAAAATTCTTGAGACTAAACTCCCTTTTGGCTCATTGGCCAAAAAGCTTCGCCACACGAGGATTTGCCCTATGAACATACGAAAGCAGTGCTTACGAAATTCCCTACGTCAAATCTTTTCCTTTTTTCTGATAGGAGCGACAGGACTTCATGCAAGCCCCGTTGAACTTCCTGTTCCTCCTGGTGATGAATGGGAACTCGTAGACAATGATAACGAAGACCAACCAGAAGCTGCGCAAGAGGAACAAGAGGAATGGGAGTTCTTTGTTATAGACCCCGAAGTCCCTGCTCATGTGGAGAATCCACGCGAAGCACACGTTCAAGATGTTCCCCCTGCTGCAATTGCAAACACCCCTCCACCTCTAAATGCTCCATCTATAGAAGCTTCAGAAGTCGTTGGGCCTATTGAAAACCATCAAAATCAAATTCCAAATGAACCGCACCGTGCCGTCTTTGAGGTGAATCTACCACAAGTACCACGCAATGCTCCGATCACTTTGCGTATCACATTTGTACCGGAAACATTGAATGCTCAAAATGCTCTGGTTCGACAACCCCAAGCTCTAAGACGAGCCAGAAGAACTCACCACCAGCTGACGAGAGTAACTGCAGTTGGCTTGGCATTCATTTGTTACATGATGATTAAACGGCAAGGCACATATTTTGACTCATCCAAAACTTTGTCTCACTGACTCCGTTTACGCTCTGATCTTTGCTTGCAATTCGTAGCAAAATGGGTCACCTTCCTAGTTTTTTGAAAGGATCCATATGCGTTTGTCTGCTCTGTCGCTTGCAATTCTCACTTCGCTACTGAACGTCACATCTTTTGCACAATCAGACTTAGCACAAAAAGGTTGGGATTCGAGTGAGCTCGCTACGTCTTATCATCATAATTCCTTTCTGCAATTAGATTGGGCATGGCATAGTTTATGTCAACATCTTCAGCCTAGAGAACTCGTTGGTGCTAAAAAAATTCTCGACTATGGATGTGGAGATGCAAAAGCCTCTGCACTGCTTTCTCGCATTGTTCCAGACAGTGACATTACTGCGGTCGATGTATCCTCCAATATGCTTGCATTAGCACGTCATCAATACCCCCAAAACCGCTATCCCAACTTGCATTTGGCAGCAATTGATACAGCTTTTTCAAGTTCCGAACATTTTAACAATTCCTTTGATATAGTGATGAGCTTCAGTGTATTTCATTTGATTGACAATCCACGTCTCATTTTACAAAAATTAAGATCGACTCTGAAAACTAACGGCAAACTTCTAATTCTTGCTCCCGCAAATAGACCAGACTCATTTTTTTTAAGGTCCCTCCGTACTGTGATGAATAAATACAAACTGAGTTTTCCTCCTCGCTCAGAAGAAAACATCGCAATCTTCCGTCACGAACCTGAAAAATTTGCAGAGCTAGTCAAAACTGCAGGATTTACGTTGCAATCCTTCAATGTTTTAGAAACAAAAAATGCGTTTGCATCCATCCAATCCTTTGCCAATTGGGTTGAAGGAACAGTGTCAGGTAACATCGACTTGCCACGCGAAGAACTCAGAAGCATTGCCCGTGAGATCGTGCAAACATATCTTGAATTGGCAAGAGCTGAGGGCCAAGAGATGCTAGATGACTTTGGAGGTGTAAACGTCGATATGCGTGTGATTGAAGCGTTTGCAATTGCGTCTGAAACGAGCTCCACTCAACAGCTGGCAAACACCGCGCTGAGGAATTGGAAGGCAAATCTATAGAGTCAATATCCAGAGATCGCTCGGGTTTTTACGATTCTGAAAAAAGGACATGCGCTGGCCTGCAGATAGTGCTATCGAAATTCATTCGATAAAACACAGATCGCTCAGGAGAGCCCATATGCAATTTCCTCTGGTCCCCCAAGTTTCTGCTCGCATTCTCGTCGACGGACAGATTCGCACATCCGGTTTTGATACCCGCAAAGTCCGTAGCACCTTCGCTATCGGAGATCATGCAACCAAAACAGGCACCATTCTCGGCGAAACCGCTAATGTTGGTCCTGAAATCGTATTAGAGGCAGTAGATGCAGCTGTAAAAGCCTGGTCCAAAGGTTTGGGAGCTTGGCCTACAGCACGCATGGGGACCCGCATTGATGCTGTGATCCAATTGCGAGATCGCATGTTGGAGCACCGTGAGATGATCTGTCGCTTTCTAATGTGGGAGATTGGTAAAAATTGGACAGATGCTCAAAGCGAGTTTGACCGCACAATTATTTATATCGACAGCACACTCGACGAGATCAAGTCTCTTGACCGCGAATCCAGTCGCTTCCAATCTTCTGGTGGCATCATGGCTCAAATACGACGCACTCCACTGGGAGTGACTCTCTGTATGGGGCCGTTCAACTACCCACTGAATGAGACCTTCACAACTCTGATTCCTGCACTACTAATGGGGAACACGATCGTTGCCAAACTCCCACGTTACGGGGATCTGCTATGGGACTTTCTTCTTGAGCCCTTTAGAGACTGTTTTCCAGCAGGTGTCATCAATATCATCAACGGCCTAGGTCGTAAAATCATCGGTCCTGCAATACAGTCTGGAAAAATCGATGTGCTTGCGTTCATTGGGTCAAGTGTCGTAGCCAATACAATTAAGACCTCGCATCCGAATCCAAATCGCCTACGCAGTATTCTTGGGCTCGATGCAAAAAATCCAGCAATTGTTCTTAGCGATGCCAATCTCGACCTAGCGATTGCTGAATGCTTACGTGGATCACTCTCATTTAACGGACAACGTTGCACTGCACTTAAAATTTTGTTTGTGCACCGTTCACTTGCTACAGAATTTGCACAACGTTTTGCCCAAAAGGTCGATGCTCTTAGCTGCGGATTACCATGGGATGCAAACGTGCAAATAACCCCATTGCCTGATGATCAAAGACCACAGTATCTCAGCGAACTCATTCAAGATGCTGTCGCTCATGGAGCTAAACTCTGCAATCCTCAGCGTGGTGGACGCATCGAGGGAGCTCTGTTTTATCCAGCAGTACTGAGCAAAGTTTCCCTAAAATCTCGAGTGGCACGCGAAGAACAGTTTGGTCCAGTGGTTCCGATTGTTGAGTTTGACACCTTAGAAGAAGTCGAAAACTACATGATGAATTCTAATTTTGGATCTCAGGTCAGTATTTTTGGACAAGACCCACAGACCATAGGACGTTTGATCGACCGCTTTGCGAACCAAGTTTGTCGTATCAATATCAATGCTCAATGCCAACGTGGACCCGACAACTTTCCGTTCACTGGTCGCAAAGACTCTGCGGAAGGGACCCTGAGTGTCTTCGATGCTCTGCGTGCATTTAGCATTCGCTCTATGGTTGCAGCTAAAGAGGATGATACGAGCAAAGATTTGATTCACCAAATCTTAGACCAAGACGCTTCTCACTTTCTATCGCATCCTAAAATTTAAGTGCTACGCCATCGAAGTGCTATGAAAATTTCGATGGCCCTTTCTGACTAAGATAGAATCTTTGACGAGCTTTTGAGGATGTGGCCGCCACATCTCACTGTAAGAAATAAACAACAGTGAAGAATCGCACTACAAGCTTAAATTAGCATAAATTTCAGCATATTAAAACTTGGCTCAACTCTTGCTTTAGCATGTGTAGGTCTTGGTTGACCACTTCTAACTCACATGAAGGATCTAACAATGAAACGAATCATCATCGCTCTTGCACTTATGTCATCTCAGTTGGCTCTCTCTGAAACTGCAGACAAGCCTAAAAGCATCTCAAAAATAGACGGTCAGTTGGTAAAAGTTGGAGATAAGAACGATTACGAATATGACTACAAAAAATGGAACATCGGGATCAACGCATTCTTGCTTCCACAAGACATCGTATCTATTTCCGGAAGCTATGCGATTACAGAAAATATTGCTCCACGAGTTGGTGTTGCTTTCGGTAAGTTTGGATTTAGCAATCAAGATGTTTCTGCTAATTTAGGTGTTCCTGTCTATTTCAAAAAAGTCTACAGCGGATTTTTTGTTGAGCCAGGAGTCGACTCTACAGCTGGTTTCTACGTGGCTGGTGGATATCACTGGATGTGGGACAGCGGTTTCAACGTCTATCTTGGCATAGGAGCCGGCAAAAAAGGCGGAGCAGGCATGTTCCAGCTTGCCTACGCATTCGACTTCCCAGGCTAGTTTCTGTTTTCGACTTCAGGATTCTGCAGCTCAGCTAACCTTTAAGCCCATAAGCTGCTATCTTTTGATGCAAGCTGACACGATCTAGTTCTAAGACGCGTGCTGCTTGCGTCACATTCCCTTTAGTATGTGCTAGAACCTGCTTAATATAATCTATCTCTAAATTTTTGCGAAACTCACGCAAAGGTAAGAAGCCAGCAGTAAGTTGCGGAGCAGAGTTTGATGCCGAAGGCATAAACGCTGCAAGATCTTGTATAGCTCTAGCCAAACCTAAAATCGCTCCACGTTCTGCAAGATTTCGAAGCTCACGAACATTACCAGGCCAATTGTGTCGCTGCAAAATTTGAATTTGATCCTCTGTCAATGCAGTCTCTGGCTTTGCAAAATGGTTGCAAAACTTCTTAAAGTGATGAGCAAAGATGAGAGGTATATCTTGGGGAATCTCTCGCAAAGCCGGAGTTCTTAGTGTGAAGACGGAAAGCCTAAAAAACAAGTCTGCACGAAACTTCCCCTCTTTGACGAGCGCATCGATATTGCGACTTGTCGCAGCAATAACCCGCGCATCTATTTTAACAGACTTATTCGAACCCACCCGCATCAACTCTCCAGTCTCGAGAAAACGCAAAAGACGGTTCTGTCCTTCTAGAGTCAATTCTCCAATTTCATCAAGAAAGAGTGTACCACCTTCAGCACATTCCAAACGTCCAGCCTGATCCTGATCTGCGCCCGTAAAGGCGCCTTTTTTATGTCCAAAGAGAATGGATTCCATCAGATTTGCCGGCAAAGAACCACAGTCGACAACAACAAAAGGATGAGAGGCTCGCTTAGAAAGATGATGAAGAGATGAAGCTACGGCTTCTTTACCAGTGCCGGTTTCACCCAAAATCAAAACCTTTGCATCACTCTCTGCAATGGGCACCATCTGCTCATGTAAGTCTTTGAGAGGTTTTGAGTTCCCCAAAAGTTGACTTTCCGCTCGTACCTGTTGTGCCTGTAAGAATGCATGCTGTCGCTCACGCTGCCTGTGCTGAGACAGACATTTAACAACTGTCACATGAAGTTTTTGTTGTGTCAGAGGCTTGTCGAGAAAGTCGAGCGCACCCAACCTGTAGGCTTCCATCGCATCACTATAGGCCGCCTCACCTGAAACACAGATCACAGGTCGAGATAAACCGCTTGTGTGTAAAAAGCGAAGCACATCTAATCCAGACTCTCTCCCTAAGCAGATATCGAGAAGAATAAGATCGATCTCTCGCTCCATAATCATTTGGGTGGCTTCCGCTACTGTTTTAGCCTCAATACATTCGAATTCAGGCTGCAAGGTCAATCGCAAAGAGATACGAACAGAAGCTTCGTCATCAACAATAAGTATGATTTTTTTAGACATAGTTTAGCTCTTCATTATAGTTTTCGTGTGTGTGAGCAAGCGGCAATTTAAGAATAAAATGAGCACCCTTGCTACTTGGTACTCCGTAAAGGTCACCCCCATGGTCGAGTGCAATTTTCTTGCTGATAGTTAGACCCAAACCTAAATTTGTAGGCAAGCGCGGAAAACTATCCGAAATAGAAGACTGAGGCTTTTGCGAGTGTCGAGATTCAAAAATAACACGCAATTTGTGAACCGGAATTCCTCCACCATTGTCTCTAAGATGAAGTTCTAGTACATCCGCAAAAACTTTCGCTGAAATTGTGATTTGCAAATTTTCGAGCTCAGGGTTTGCTTCTTTGGAATTGCGCATAAGATTATAGAGCAGGCGCTGAATCATAGATGGGTCATGAGCTACTGCTGAATTTTGATGTTTCTGCAACTCAGAGGGATCGAACTCAATGCGAAGACCATCGATTACACTATTCTGTACAAAATATTCGAGCGTCGGCACCAAGTCCATGGCCGAAAGATCAGGACGAGGTAGACGAGCAAAATTTGTGAGTTCATCAATGAGGACTTCCATTTTCTTAACTTCACCTAGAATCAACACTGCACTTTCGTCTTCATCTTCTGAGCTATGGATTTTTCTTGAACTGATCAACTTAAGCGGTGTCAAACTGCTCTTAAGTTCGTGAATGACGCTTTGAGACACACTTTGCCAGTTTTCAAGACTGCTTAGCAATACATGTTGGTGTTCTCTATCGAGCAGTTTCTGCGCATAGCTCTTAAAAAGTTTGAGTATACTGCGTGCTAGAAAATAAGCAAAAATCAGGCTAATTAAAAGAGAAACGAACCCGACTATCAAAGCATGTCGTTGGAGCTCTCCTAATAGACTAACTTTAAGTGTTTTTAGCTGGCTATAGGCTTGATATGTTGCAAGGTCACGATTGAACATACGCTCCAAATCTTGGACAGATGACTCAGGCAATAAATCTTTAAGTCTATGCATGGATTCGATATTCGTGCGTAAGGCATCTTCAATATCTGAATTGATCGCAAGGTCAGCAAGAAAAGATAAAGATGTGTTCAGAGAATAGGCTAAAACAAAGACCGTCGGCACCAAGAGCATGAACGCAAATAGAAACAGTTTCATCCACAAAGGCATACGAAAACTCATGGCCGCACCTGTGAGCTTTTGAGCGCAAAAATCTTTTGTGATTTCTGTAGATCGCTCATCGAATTCCACCGCACTCGCAGTCCCATATTTTTGTATAAACCTACATGTTTTTGAGACCAATCCTCCATAATATGAGAAATAGATTCTGTATTGGCATTCAATACAGCAAATACATTTGCATCTTTTGGGGGGCTGAGTTGCTTAAATGAGGCATTCAGGGCAGAGCAAATTTCATCTTGTATAATTTCTAAACTCTCTGTCTCAAGAGGTTTAGGCATTATTACTCCACTCAAAAGAAATCGTTTTTTCCAAAGGTCCTTCTTAATCATAAGTGGTTTTGAAAACGTAAGATTGTCTTGGTGATCAACGACAAGTGCTAAATTTTTTTGCAATCCGGTATTCAATTCTGGCAGAATTTGTTTTTCAAAAACAGCTCGCAAATCTGCACAGATATCTGTCTCTGCAAATGCAGCAGAGCTCATATACAGAATCAACACTATAAAAACCTTAGACATCAATGGCGCTCCTTCGCAACAATGATACCTAGGTTCAAATCGATATGTTCAAATGCAGCTTTATATCCAGCATGAAAAACTAAATAATCCCGATCAAAAAATGCACCCGCACTGCCCATACCTAAATAAAATGCGGAGCGATAATTGTTTTCTGTTTTGATCAAAGAATAAGTAAGGCCTCCCTCTGGAAAAGGACTGCTAAGCTGCTGACCCTCGTAAGAGTAGAATGTCGGATTCAAATGTGGTCGTGATACTAATCCTAAAGTCAGAGCTCCATCATACGATGAAACTCTCCCCCACTGTATTGTTGCCCGACTATCGAGACCAAAATCGTCTTTTTTACTGTGAAGAGCATAAAGATAGGTTGCCGAAAACTTTACTCCGCTTTTAGGAATAAAAGAATTATCCTCCGTACTAAAACTAAAATTTCCTCCAACCGCATTACCGAGATAGGCTGTTAGCGCGGAATTGTATCCTGCGTTTATACCATATCCAAAAAATCCCAAAATTCTCTCGGACTGTGAAGAATCCGGAGTTAAAAAGCGTACCGAACCAATAGCAGCATCTTGCAAAGGTGTGGCCATCTCTAGATTAAAAGAGTTTAGATTTTGTACTTTCTTGAGAGGATCTGCACCTTCTTTGAGATCACTAAAAATAATTTTAGAAGATACTGCACCATGAAAGAAATTGCCTTTGCCTAAAAAATTAGTGTCCGTATAGCTATATTGCGTAAAACTTGGCAACGGCCCCCAACCTAAAAATCCCCGCGTAAGAATTCCGTGACGAGCTGTTTCTTTTTCTTGCAACTTCAAATGCAAATTCGCATGCCTAGATTCTTGAAGAGGTTCAAGAGAGACCGAGTACTCAGAATAAAACCCTATTTGTGCAAGCTTTGCATCGAGCGCACTCAATTCATCTTCAGAGATTGTCGATTTTGGTTGGATTCCAAGTATTTTTACGAGATCAGCACAAGAGGTTCGAACCGCTCCCTTACATTGAATCGATTCAATAAAAATCGATGTAGATACCTTTGAAGTATCTGCCCAAAGTACAGAAGCCAAACTAAGTGCCGCGAAAGCAATACATTGTTTAGTAAAACTTAGCATTTACGATCCGCAAGTGAATCTCTTCACATAGAAAAAATAAGGTTTAATAGTGAACTAAGGATGTTAAGGCGGCTACTGTAAGTTTTTTTTTACAGTTTAGCAAGCAGAAGTCTTGGAAGGACTGGGTTGCTAAATCCTCCCAAGAAAACCTAGGGGAATCCCTAGGTTTTTAGCAGTTTAAGCTTAGTTTAGGTCGGAGCCATCGAGAACAGCAGGTTGGAAATTTTGACCTTCGACTTTGTATCGCACATCAAAATTGTCAGGAGCTGCCTGCAGCATTGTTTGCAGAGTGAACGGAGTTTGGAATGCCAAAGCTCCCAAGTCGTTCAACTGTTGCAATGCCTCCTCGTCACTTTTCCAATCCGCTTTTGCAAAAACACTCAATTTGTCTTTAAACTTATTGAGAGCGTTTGTTGTTCTAGCTTTAAACCCATCGACACACTGATCAAATGTAAGCGTCGCTTTTGTAGAGCAAAGCGCATTCGGATCCTTCTGAACATCGAAGTAATCTTGAATGACTTGATCACCCTTGAAAACGAGATCACGAATCAAAGCAGTGTTGCCCGCTAATTGTCTCAACTTTTGATCGTTGGTGTACATGCGGAACTGAACTCCGAAGTAGCCTGGTTGTGCATCGCTCGTCCAAACCTTCAGCAAGTTATCCGACGTCGCTGTCGCTTGTGCAACATTGGTCATAGCCTTCGCAAAAGACTTTGTATCGAGTCCTTTGTCGGAGTATTCCCACATCATATCCAATTCCATTGCGGAGTCTTGGACAGGACTATCTTCGTTCTCTTTGTGAAGGCGAGCTTGGATCTGCGTCCATTTTTTCACAAACGCATTCGCGCGATGCTGATCTGCAGAGAGCGTTGCCGTGTCTGCATCTTCACTCGTTGGATCGGTATCAACTCGTCCGGATTGTTGATCGAGGAAACTTGACTCCCAGATCTTTCGAACCTTGAGCGCAGTTCCATTTCTTTTTGCAACAACAGACTTGTCTCTATCAATCTCTTTGATCCCGTAGAGTTCCTTAATCCAAGGTTCACAGTTGTATACAGCCAACTGCAACGAAGCAAGGTTCCCTTGAATCATCGATGAGAAGACGCTTACTGCTCTAGCATCCGTAAGATCGATCTCGAATGTATAGACTTTCTTCAAAATCTTATCATAGGATGCGAGAGCTGCAGGCATTACATTGCCAAGTACATTTTGTGCACTTAGGATTTGTTTACGCTCCACAGCAAAGAGAAGGGTTTGCGTATCCAGCTTTTTGATCGTCACAGCCCACTCACCAACAAATTGCGTCGGCATAGCGTGATCCGTTTCGATCTCCGTAAAGATAGAAACACCCCCTTGAACAGAATAGTGCATAAAGTCGTCAATAGACCACCAATTGAGCACTGTATCTGCTGCAGTCGGTATAGAAGCCATTGCTGGCAACTCGTTGACCGCTTGTGAGGAGTTCGCATGTCTCTCACAATATGCATTTGTTCCAGCCAATGGAAGTGATCCTTGGAACAACACATTACTCTGCACTTGGCTTTCTGTGCTAATTCCACCAATAGCTGCAAAAGAATCCATAACTCGGACATGATCATCGATTTGAATCATTGTAAGATTCGTTTGTGAGTTTTGCATTTGCTCACTTCCCAAATCGACAATTTTGCGACCGTTTGCCAAATCCAAATACGGAACTGGAAGAACCGTAATTGCAGAAATACTACATGCATCCCCTGCAGAAGCTTGTGTTTTGATATCAACAGCAGCTACCGAATACTCCTTAGCATCTCCTGCGACTACACTATCGGAATAAACCGTATTGTCATTGCCAACATCAGAAGCAGAAGAATCGTAAGAATATCCATCCTGCCCACTATAGCTTACACCACCTGAAGAGGATGAACCGTAGTCATCATCTCCACCGGATGATGAAGATGAACCGTAACCTCCACGTCCACCACGACCTCCTGATGAACCGTAACCTCCATCATCATTATTTCCATCATGTCCACCACGACCTCCTGATGATCCATAGCCTCCATCATCTCCTCGTCCACCATGACCTCCTGATGATCCATGCCCTCCTGATGAGGACGAAGACCAACCTTTACCTCCCGATGAACTACCGGAAGATCCGTGGCCACCTGACGACGATGATGAACCATGTCCTCCATCATCTCCTCGTCCACCATGACCTCCTGATGATCCATGCCCTCCTGATG
>CAZWOL010000039.1:0-30979 GCA_964635325.1 uncultured Pseudobdellovibrionaceae bacterium | reverse complement strand
ATGTCAGAGGATCAGTAGCTGTGTTTGAGCTGCTGATTGCTTTGGTGAGCTTCGATTGCTAGAGCAAGCAGACGTTCGATCAATTTTGCATATGGCACACCAGAGGCTTCCCAAAGTCGAGGGAATGCGCTCGAACTTGTAAAGCCTGGGATCGTATTGAGCTCATTGAGATAGACCTGATCTCCTCGTACAAAGAAATCTACACGTGCCATCCCCTGGCAGTTGAGTGCTTGAAACGCTTTCTTCGCATAAAGCTGAATAGCATCGACTGTCTTTTGAGGAAGTTCAGCTGGGATCACGACACGTAGTTTTTCGTCGTTATATTTTGCATCGTACGTGTAGAATTCTGCGTTGGGGATGGCCTCTGCCGTGACGGATACTTCGGGGTTGTTGTTGCCGAGTACACCGATTTCGATTTCGCGACCGATAATGGCTTCCTCAATTAGGATCTTATGATCGTAGAGGAAGGCGTCTTCAATCGCAGCTTCAAAAGATTTTTCATCTTTAACTTTGGAAATACCTACGCTGGACCCGAGGTTTGCGGGTTTGACAAAGAGTGGGCTACCGAGCTTTTTGACGACATCCTGGTACTTGAGCCCATTTTTCTCGTGAGAACGAACACAGATGAAATTGGGGGTTGGGATCTGATGCTGCATAAGAATGTTCTTGGTGATTTCTTTGTCCATGCACATTGCAGAGGCTAGAACATTGGGTCCAACGCAGGGAATGCCCACAAAGCGTAAGAGACCTTGGATGGTTCCGTCTTCTCCGAGTGGTCCATGCAGTATCGGAAATACCACATCGAGTGTGCCTAGTGTTGTGCCTGCCGTAATGAGTTCGGTTCTTTGACTTGGCAATATACTTAGGCGCTGTGCAGAAGCTGTATTGATGCGAATGGATTTGGAATGTGCCATATCAAGGAGCGGTTGACTTTGTTCGGGCAAAAGCCAACGTCCTTCTTTGTCGATACCAATCAGGACTACATCGAATTGTTTTGGGTCGAGTGCTCGAATGACATTGCTTGCAGATAGCAAGGAGATCTCGTGCTCAGGTGAGCAGCCCCCAAAGATGATACCGACCCGTATTCTTTTTTGCATTTTTCACCCCATCCAGTTGCTTAGACTTGAAAATAGCAAAAAAGACAGAGTCTGCGTACGCTTCTTTTTTTGAATGAGGTTAAGGCGTGTTTTTTTGGTTAGCTAGAATTTTTGAAAGAACGACACCGTAGGTCCAGGAGGGTTCCATACTGTCTATGTCTTTAACTGCTCTATAAGAACCCTTGGTATCGAATCCAAGGCCTCCACCTTTTGAGCTACCAACGAGGATGGCTCGAAGGAACGAAAGATCAAAGCAAGCATTCTTAAACTTGGGTGTTTCGGGATAGATTTTGCGATATTCCCTAAGAGAGAGTGAGCAGACCCTGTCCCCTAAATTGATGAGCTCTTGCAGTGTCAACTCTGAGTGACCGTGTTCGTTGCCAACGTGATAGAAATTCTCTAAAGCTACGAAATCTCCATAGAGACTCGGTTGAAAACGGTTGCGCATTCCGCATTGTTCAAAACAGTCAGGGCTTCCGAGCTCAATGCGATGGGTTATTTCCGCAATACAAGCTGCAGCACCTGAGCTTGCCTTGTCCTCGCTTGCAAAGCAATGATTGTGATGTTCACGTTTTAGCTGCGCTAAAGCATCTTCGCGACCCAATCCATCATAGCTATACGAGTAGAGTTGATAGCGATGTTGTCCCACTTGAACCTCAACGGTGTCTTGTTTGGATGCATGCTCAGGTACAAAAGCAACCTGCAAGGAGGCTCCACCAAGTTCGATAACGCCTAGCGTCTTTTGTTGCTTTCCAAAGCGCTTAGCCAAGGCATTGACGGCAATCCAAGAGTAGGTCCCTTCATCTTGACCCGTGAGCTCTCGGACTTCCTGTGTATCCAAATGCGACTGTGCTTGCAGTGCTCGCTTCACAGCGCTTAGGAGAACCCTCTCCTGCTCATCGCTTAGCTTTCGTACGCCACCTGTGGCATAAAAGTAGGTAGGTATTTGCTTTTTTGTTCCGGCTTTGTCTCGAATAAACTGCAAGAGGGGTTCTAGGTATGCTTCGACTTTTTCGGGAGTCTCTGCAAGCGTGTCTAAGCCACCAGGAGTTTTAAGGACCCACGGCTTGTTTGTTGGTCCCGCGAGAGCTATGCGCGGCAAAGTATCGGCATTCAACTCACAGGTTGGCGGCGTGGAGCAGCCTTTAAAATCCCAGTCGTAAATATAAACTCGTGTGCCAGAACTGCCGGCATCAAAAATAATGACCCGTTGTTCAGAAGATGCCGATGCTGTGCCACTCTGAAAGTGGCAGCAGGAAAAAGCCAAGAAGGTGCTAGCTACAGCTAGGCTAAGGAGTCGCAAGTTCAATAACATAAGATTATCCTTCTTTGATTGGTGCGCCGGGACTATAGCAAAACTGTCTTTTCGGTCAATCCAGAAGCAGTCCGCCTTTTCTCCTTGCTCCAAAGCAGAAACTTTTCTATTAAAAAGACCAGTTTAAAATCCGCGGAGAATCCCATGAGAGCCATCTTTCTTAGTTTCCTGATATTTGTTGTCAGTGTCCTCTGTATGCTAGCCTCCTTTAATTTAGGGGTTAGTGTTCCTCCGAGCTATCTTCGTGTCGCTCCATTGCTAGTGATGGGGCTTGCCTTTCTCTGTCAGATCGGTGCGTTATCTGATTATAAGCAGCGTCGTAAGAGTATTCGTGATCTAGAAAATCAACTAGAACGTGAGCAAGCTCTAAAGGTCCAAGACCTTTCTGCACGCGATATTCGTATCGCTTCATTGCAAGGTGAAGTTCAGGCCTTTCAGGCGCAGAAAGATGAGTTGGCTCGTGAGCTCACACGAATGGCCCAATCTCAGCAAGAGCTCAGTGCAAACTTGCAAGAATCCCGAACGATTTTGGCCCAAACAGAGCGAACTCTGCAGAGCAATGCAGAGGAATTACGCCGAAATAGTACGCAAAATTCTCAGACGGATCTACTTACGTTCTTATCTTTGCTCCAAGAAAAAGGTCGTCTGCTCGATTTCCTTATGGAAGATATCACTGCTTTTAGTGATGCCCAGATTGGAGCTGCTGGTCGCGTCGTACATCAGGGCTGTTCGAAAGTACTTCGAGAGTTCTTCAATATTTCTCCGCTGCGTTTAGATGACGAAGGCAGCGTTGTCCGTCTCGACGTCAATGATTCTCTGCACGACTACAGAATTTTAGGAAAAAATAACGAAACAACCCCATTCACCGCAAAAATTTTGCACCGTGGTTGGGGAACGGATGCGATCAATATTCCACGACGCTCATCTACTGGAGACTTTCAAGGTAAGCATGTGATTAGTCCCATTGAAGTTGAAGTCTCATAATAGCAGCATCTATCTTCCCCTCGCGCGATTGCGCTCGGAGTCTTCTCATGAAAAAAATTCGTTATAACCTTGGCATTGACCTTGGAACTTCCAACTCAGCACTGGCTTTTGCAAGCGCAGAATCTGATGTGCAAGTGCTTCCTATTCCTCAAGTGCATAGACCTGGGGAGCTTGTGCAGTCTCTCACATTGGCATCAGCACTTTATGTTCCTCAGGCGAACGAAGTTCGTGAAGAAGACCTTCGACTTCCTTGGCAAAGCGAAGCAACGACGGAGCACGTAGTTGGAAGATGGGCTCTCGAACGTGGAAGCTTATCTCCAGACAGACTCATTGTATCTGCAAAATCCTGGCTGGCACATCCCTACATGGATGCTCATGAAGCCTTTCTACCATGGAATTCTGAGCTGCCAACTCTCTATTCTCCGCTCCAAGCTCTGACTCTCTATCTGGAACATTTGCGTGATGCCTTTGTACATTCTCGTAAAGAAGCTGGAGAAAAAATCTCTCTTGCAGATCAAAACCTAGTTCTCACGATTCCAGCATCTTTTGATGAGCGTGCGCGTCAGCTTACACTCGAAGCTGCACAGAAAGCTGGACTCAAAAATGTCTCTCTACTAGAAGAGCCGCAAGCCGCATTTTATGCGTTCATGTCTCAAAACGAACGCAGTTGGCAAAAGTCCATTCAGGCTGGTGACCTTGTTCTTGTTTGTGACCTTGGTGGTGGAACCAGTGATTTTAGTTTGATTTCCATCCAAGATCAGGATGGTCAACTCGCTCTTGAGCGTATTGCGGTTGGGGATCACCTCCTTCTTGGTGGTGATAATATGGATATGGCCCTTGCTCACAGTTTGCGTGAGGAGTTTTCCCAACAGGGGATAACGCTAGACCATTGGCAGTTTCTCTCACTTGTAGCAGAGGCTCGACGTGCTAAAGAAGCACTATTCTCACGCACCGATCTCGCTCAAGTGCCTATTTCTGTGACGAAGCGTAGTGCTAAGCTCATGGCAAATACGGTTTCTATTGAGCTGACACGCTCGCGTCTCGAAAAACTAATTATCGATGGGTTTTTTCCCCTTTGTGCCTCATCAGATGTTTTGGAGAAGAAACAACTGGGTATCCAAGAGTGGGGCTTAGCGTATGAGAATGATCCTGCGATCACAAAGCATCTTGCAGCGTTTCTCAGACGTGCGTACCAAACCTTGCAAGCAAGCCCACAATTGCAAAAACATGTGCCTTTGCGAGCGGATGATGATGCACTGTATCCAAGTGCTATTCTCTTCAATGGTGGAGTATTTCAGGCAGCTGCCTTGCGTGATCGTATCATCGAAGTGCTCAATGCATGGAATCCAGGACACTCGGTTCGTGTTCTAGAAAATTCCAACCTCGATCTTGCTGTAGCACATGGAGCTGCTTATTTTGCGCGTGTCAAAGCAGCAGGTAAAGGACTTCGTATCAAAGCTGGGACTACACGTTCCTATTACATTGCTTTGGAAGCTGCCGGACTGGCAGTGCCCGGACTCAAGGCTCCAGTGCGAGGGCTTTGTGTAGTACCACAAGGTACCGAAGAAGGGGTTACACTTCCGTCACCACGTAATCGTTTTGGTTTGCAAACCGGAGAGAGTGCTTCATTCCGCTTCTTTAGCTCCTCACAGCGGGGCATGGATAGTGTTGGTACTATCGTTTCAGACGCCGAAACCCAATTGGATGATGCTTGGAATCTCACTGTTAATTTGCCTGGTGTCGATGGCAAAAAAGAAGTGGTACCAGTGAGCCTCGAAGCTGTGCTTAACGATGTTGGTACTCTTCAAGTCTTTATGAAACAAGCTCAGTCTGACCAAAAATGGCAGCTTGAATTTGATCTGCGCAAAAGCGAGGGTGGGTGAGCGATTTTCGGTACATCGTAGGCATTGACTTAGGAACCAGCTCTTGTGCTCTGTCGTATGTGGATCGTTATGCACAAGATCCCGAACCACAAACACTTGCCATTACGCAGTGGCATAGTCAGGGTCTTGTCGATAGCCCAACGCTTCCATCGTTCTGCTACATTGCAAAAAATAAGGAACGCGAGCAGTTTCAGCTGCCTTTTGCATCTTCGGCACCATCTTACATTGTAGGTGCTCTTGCCCAAGACCGCATGCTCACCCATACAGATTTGGTTGTGCATTCCGCAAAATCTTGGTTGTGTCATGGAGGTGTAGATCGCGAAGCCAATATACTCCCCTGGCACTCAGATACTTTGGTTGGTGAACAGCGACTTTCTCCGGTTTTTGTATCATCTCTTTATCTGCAGCATCTAAAAGATGTTTGGAACCATACAATAGCTGCGGGTCGAGAAGCCTTTCGTCTTGAAAAACAGAAAATTATTATCACTGTTCCAGCCTCCTTTGATGAAATCGCTAGTCATCTGACTTTGCAGGCAGCCGAACTCGCAGGCCTTGGTGATCAGGTTGCTCTTTGTGAAGAGCCCCAAGCTGCATTCTACTATTGCTTAGAAAAAGAAGACCTAAAGCTATCGCAAGACCAAAATGTTTTAGTTGTAGACATAGGTGGTGGTACTAGCGATTTCTGTCTTTTGCGAAGTTCATGGAATAGCAATAAGCAGGTTGTTGATATTCAACGCATTGCAGTCAGTGAACACATCCTATTGGGTGGTGATAATATCGATCTGGCTCTTGCTGTCTTGGCAGAATCAAAATTAGTAGCTCAGGGTCTTCCCAAACTTTCAGGACAGCGTTGGGCGCAGCTTGTATCGTCATGTCGTGCTCTTAAAGAACAGGTGTTAGATACTGCAGAAAATGATCCCAATCGTGAGTACTACCTATCTCTGCAAATAGGTTCGGGAGCCAAGCTTCTAGGGCAAACACAGACCATTGCTCTGAGCGCAGCAGAAATTTTGAGTACGGTACTTGAGGGTTTCTTCCCTTTTTGTGATGTTAATGATCGTGTGCAAGAGCCTGAGCTCGGACTCAAAGAGTGGGGTTTGCCTTACGCAAAAGATAGTGCGGTTAGCAAGCACCTGGCTTCGTTCCTTCAAGGACGGATCGTAGATAGTGTCCTCTTTACGGGTGGAACGCTTGTTCCCGAGTGCCTGCGTCGACGCCTAATTCAGATCATTGGACGTTGGCAAGCGAAAGAGCCAACTGTTCTGCATAATGATGCATTCGAACTCGCAGTTTCTCGAGGAGCGAGTGTTTATGGTTATAGGCAGGTGCATCAAACGGAAAGTGTGCATGCAGGCTATCCACGTTCGCTCTATATCAAGGTCGAACAGGGTGCTCGTAAGCTCGGACTCTGTATTATTCCAAAAGGCTTTGGTGGTCATGACTGGCTTGAGCTCAAAGTTCCGGGCTTGCAAGCTTTGCTTGGGTTGAGTGTGCGTTTCGAACTCTATAGTTCGTTGCATAGAGAGAATGATCGACTTGGAGATTGTGTCGAACTTGCAGAGCTCAAAGCTGTTTCGGTTCTGCATACCCGACTAGGCAATGCTGCACAACGCAAGGGACACAGCGTTCCTATTGTGTTGCGTATGCGATTGGCTCCGAGCGGATTGCTGGAATTGTACTGTGTACCATCGGGAACATCGGATCAAAGTTATCGCATTCATTTTTCATTGCAAGAAAATATTCGTGCCGACGAAAACCACCTAACAGAACTTGCACAGTCGTTGATTCCCAAGCAACTCCATAGCGCTCAGGAGTACATAGAGCGCTTTTTTGGTAAGGAACGTCTGACTCTTACACAAAATCCAAGCACTCTTATTCCCGAATTAGAAAAGTTATTTTTGCATCCGCGTAAGGAATGGGACCTTTCGACACTGCGATCCTTATGGCCTTTCTTGCATGATGGTTTGACACGTCGCAGTCGAAGCGAAGCACACGAAAGTACTTGGCTAGGTCTAGCGGGATATGTTTTGCGACCAGGCTTTGGGGAAAGTGGGGATCCCGATCGCATACGAGATGTGCAAGGTATTTTTGCACAGGGTCCCTGTTTTCCAGCAAATGCTAAAGCGAAGACGCAGTGGTGGATTTTTTGGCGTCGCATTGCAGGTGGACTGGATCGAAAGACTCAGGATCGTATTTTTGCAAAGGTCTATCCATTGGTGCGTCGTGGCGAAAGTTCTCCCGAGATGATTCTTTTGCTGGGTGCATTGGAACGTGTCGATATGCAGAAAAAAATTGCTTTGGGTCAGTGGTTGAGTTCAGACGTATTGAATACAAGTGTATACCGTGAGCCCAAAATTTGGACGCTCACACGTATTGCGAATCGTCTGCCACTTTACGGGGGACCTGAGTGTGTGATTCGACCAAGTTTTGTGATCCCTTGGGTCGAAAAACTGCTCGCATGGGATTGCAAACGAGCGGATTGGGGCATGCTCGCAAATTTCTTAAGTCATGCGTGTCGTCGTGTCGATGATCGTGAGCTGGATCTTCCTGAAGCCATTCGAACCAAGGCCTGTGAAAAACTTAAACAGATGCAAGCGAGTGCATCCCTAATCGATCGTATTGAAAACTATAGTCCACAAGATTCACAGACTGTCTCCCTTCTGCTTGGAGATGCCTTACCCAACGGACTATCGTTGTCTTTTTAATGCGATTTTAGTTTTTTTTCCTCAATCCGATAAGCTTTGGAATCCTCCAAAGAAGGATGCTCATGACTTCGACATTGAAAAAGAAAGCACTGATTATCGATGATGAAGAGGGCTTGCGTGAAAGCCTTGCTTTTGCCTTTGAGTTGGAAGGTTTTGAAGTGACTATGGCAGCAGATGGTGTTGATGCTATGGAGAAACTTCAGAACGAATCGTTCGGTATCATTATCACGGATCTGCGCATGCCTCGTAAGGATGGATTGACCTTATTGCAAGAGATTCGTGAAAAACATGCGACGGAGCCTCCTGTTATCCTTGTGTCTGGGGGGGCAGAATTTTCCGAGGAAGATCTGCAAAAAATGGGAGCAGCTGCAATTTTTGACAAGCCGGTGAATACCAAAGAAATGTTCCGCTTTATCCAAAGTCTTCCCTAAGAGCGATGCCGCCCTACAGAAACTTCTTATAAGTCAGACGAAGCCAAAAAAACGTATAGCGAATATAATTGAAGAAAACTGGAATTGTTTTTCCAGCCACAAAAGATAGATTCAATCTTCCCTAAAATTTAGCGATAAATGATTTGAGTTACTTTTCAACAATATAAGAGATAAGATCGTGCCTCGACTATCCAATATCAAAACCTTGTGGATTGGCTTCAGTTTCCTTGCCTTGTCGCTAAGTAGTCTTAGTTTAGCAGCTCTGGACTGCAAAAATGCGAGTTTGCTAACGAGTCTCTACCTTCAGGCGCATGCATCTCAGCACAAGTTCGATGATGCGATGGTGGACCATACCCTAAAGAATTTTATCAAGGCGTGGGATCCAGGTAAGGTCTACTTTCTGAAAGGTGATGTCGATACAATCATGCAGCAGAGCAAAGGTCTGGCTGGTATGATCGCTAAAGCCGATTGTTCAGCAATTGATAGCATCTTTGCTAAATATTCGCAGCGTTTTGAAGAAACCTACAAACTTGTCAAGACGCTAATTGAGGTGAAACACAACTTCAAATTGCCTGAATTTATTAATTTTGATCGTAAGTCTATTGATTATGCAGTCGATATGGCTGAGCTGAAGGATCGTTGGCGCAAACGTATTAAATTGCAACACAAGCAATTGTTGGCCACCATTAAAAACGAAGCAAAGGTTCGGGCTAAGCTTCACAAACGTTATGACTTGCAATTGAAGCATCACAGAGAGACGAATAGTACGGAGGTTTATGAAACCTTTGTAAATGCGTTCTCAACGGGATTGGATCCACACTCCGAGTTTTTTCCACCTGCCCAGGTAGAGGAGTTTAATATTCATACACGCCTCTACCTCGAGGGTATTGGTGCTATACTTCGCAGCGAGGATGGCATCACTTCTATACACGGTCTTGTTCCTGGGGGCTCTGCACAAAAGTCAGGCCAAATTAAAGTTGGAGACAAAATCGTTGCTGTTGCGCAAGCTATGGAAGCTCCTGTTGACGTGATCGATATGGACTTGAAAGATGTTGTGAAATTGATCCGTGGGCCGCGTGGTACAAAGGTTCGAGTTTCAATACGACGCGATCGCGAGGAGTTTGTAGCAACATTGACCCGTGAAAAAGTTGATCTCCCCGACCAAGCTGCTAAGTCACGCATCTATGAAGTTCGATCGGAAACTCCTAAAGTGCAGGCTGGTCAAGCGTCAGCTTCTGTTGTGACATCCTACAAAATCGGTGTGATTGATTTGCCTTCTTTCTATATGGATTTCGAAGCACGAAGCGCCAAACAGAAGGATTTTCGTAGTTCGACGCATGACGTAGCGATCGAGCTTAAAAAACTGCAGGCCGAAAAAGTCGATGCAGTGATTCTCGATATACGGTCAAACGGTGGTGGTGCTCTGGATGAAGCTGTTGACCTTGCAGGTCTCTTCGTCGGTTCTGGTCCTATAGTTCAGGTGAAAAAGGGTAACGACAAACCTTATGTGCACAAATTTGACGGTCAAGCTGGGTATGATGGGCCTATGCTCTTGATGATCAATCAACAGTCGGCAAGTTCCAGTGAGATTCTTGCAGGTGCCATCCAAGACTACGAACGAGGGGTGATAATTGGTGGGGCCCATACTTTTGGTAAGGGAACCGTGCAAATTGTTGATCATCTCGATCCGTCTCTTGGAGCGATCAAAGTTACGATGTCAAAATTCTACCGAGCCTCTGGGGGTAGTACTCAGATGCGAGGGGTTGAATCTGATTTGACGCTCCCTTCGGTTGCCGAACTTTACGAAATCGGTGAAAAATTTTACGACTATGCACTCCCATGGGATGAGGTTGCTCCGCAAGAGCATCGTAATTTTAAAATGGTCAAATCCTATATTCCTGCTTTAAAAGCTGCCAACGATACCCGTGTAAAAGCGGATCCAGAATTTAAAAAAGTGTTTGACGGTATGAAAGAGTACAAAGAGAAGGAAAAAGAACACTACTTGGTCAGCTTACAGATCGACCCTAAAAAGAAGGAGGCGAAAGACTCTTCAGACGCTTCTGACGATGAGGATCTTATGTCTTCAGGCTTGCCAAAGTTGATCGATGATCTTCATTTGCAAGAGACTCTTCGCGTTGCAGGTGATTATGTTCGCCTGTTGAAAAAGGAACCTCTGCTTGCCTGGGAGCTTCCTGACCTCGACAAAGAGAAAAAAGAGAAGCAAGTTGCTGAACAGGCTAAGAAAGAAAAAGCAGCTAATGCCAAAACTAAAAAAGCAAAAGCTGCAGTGAAAAAGTGATCTTTTGTATCCCCGACCTGCTAAGTTAGCGACTGAGCCAGGCCATAATACAAACCCTCTTGAGCCATCAGCTCTTGGTGGGTTCCTTCCTCCAAAATTTTACCCCCTTTCAACACCAAAATTTTCGAACAATGTCTGACTGTCGATAGGCGATGGGCAATGACGATGACTGTTTTGTGGTTGAAGATATTGATGATGGCGCGTTGAACGAGCTTTTCACTCATGGGGTCGAGTGCTGAGGTGGCTTCATCCAAGACAACGAGTTGTGGATCACGGGCAAGAGCGCGTGCAAAGACGAGCAATTGCTTTTGTCCAGCTGACAAGTTGGATCCTTCTTCGTCGACCACAAATTCATAGGCCCCTGGTAATTCTTCGATAAACTTATGAATTCCCACGAGCTCTGCAGCTTTTCGAATATCTTCTGGACGAACACTTGGATGCCCTAAGCTAATATTAAAAGCAATGGATCCCCGAAAAAGCACAACATCCTGGGGAACAATAGCGATTTGCCGACGGAGGAAAAACGGATCGAGTTCACGAACCTCATGCCCATCGATTTGGAGGTTCCCTGTGTAGCCTTCGTACTGTTTGGTGATCAACTTGATCAGGGTAGATTTGCCGCTTCCAGTTGGGCCTACTATAGCAAGTGACTGACCTTGTGTGAGAGAAAAGGTCAAATCTTCAAGGTGAAACTCGCTACCTTTGACTGAATATGAAAAACCGAGATGCTCGAAGCGAATGTCTCCCGCAATACGCGGAGGGATTTGAGTACCTCGTATGCGTTCGTTCTGATCAAGTAGTTCGAAAATGCGATCAGAAGATGTAAACACGCCTTGTAGGAGGGCAACCGTCTGACCCAACTGCTTGAGTGGATCGAAGATTTGCTGCAGGTAACGTACAAATGCGATCACAATACCTGCTGACAAAGTGGAGTCATTCCCAAGACGCAAAAATATCAAATAGAGTATGAGGCCAATGGTCACTGACGAAATACCATCCAAGACAGAGTAAAGCATCGAGTCGTAGGTTACCGATGCCATCTGTGCCTTTCGAAAGCTCTCGTTCAATTGCTGGTAATTGCGGCTTGTGCTGCGTTCTGCAGCAAGCATTTTAATAGTGGGCATGCCTTGAAAGCACTCCTGCGTATATCCATTGAGGCTTGCCAAATGCTTGCGGGCATCGTGCAGGGATTCTTTGATCATTTTTGAGAACCAGGAGACCAACCACATAACAAGTGGTAGAACAAGCGAACTGATCACTCCTAGTAGTGGATGCAAAGAGATCATACCGACGATGCATCCTATCAGCACAGCAATATCGACCAAGGATTGCAAGGTGCCTTGGGTAAGGGACTCGCTCAGGTTGTCAAAGTCGCTTGTTGTACGCGTCACCAAAACACCACTTAAGTTGCGATGATGGAAAGCGAGAGACATGTGTAGAAGGTGTGAACACAGATGCATTCTCAATGCTTTGATCATTCTTTCAACGGCTATAGTTGTCGTGATCGATTGTCCAGCGCGACTGATGTACTCACCGATGACAAGCAGCAAAAAGATTGCAGCGTAGCTCGTAAGTTCGTGTACATCCTTTTGCATGACACCATGATCTATTGCCTGTTTTAGAATGATCGGTTGTGACAACTGTATAATGGAAATTACGGGAATCAAGATCAGGGCTAGTGAGCCAACTCTCTTTTCATTCTTGATATAGGGCCATAGACGACGCAGACGTTTGAGTTCCTGCCACAAATTACGACTGCGTTTTTTGCCTTTTGTATTAGGATTCACTACGCTCGTGCTCCGTAAAAAGTTGAGGATGTCGTTTTAGTAATTCTGCATACGACCCTCGTTCTGCAATTTTGCCATCTATGAGCAGAAGGACCTCATCACAGATCTGCAAGGCCGCTGGTCGGTGGCTTACGATCACAAAGCTGCTTTTGTCCTGACGCAGCTCACGTAGTATGCGTTGTTCTGTGGATTGATCGACTGCAGCAGTAACGTCATCAAGCAAGAGTAGCTCGTATTTTCGTAGAAACAAACGAGCCAGAGCTAGTCTCTGCTTTTGTCCGCCAGACAGTCGTACGCCACGTTCGCCAACCAGAGTTTCCCACTGCAGGTCGAGGCCTTGGATTTCCTCTAAGATCTGTGCTTTGCGTGCGCTTGCATCTAGTTCTGATGCAGAAGGAATGTGGTTTAGACCCAAAGACAGATTGTCGCGAATGCTGCTCGAAAAAAAATATGCAGATTGAAAACCTAGACCAACTTGCTCGCGCAACAGTTCGGGTGAAATGCTAAGGATGTCTTGTCCCCTGAAAAAGATGCTGCCTGGTGGTGGATCGTAAAGCCGTGTGATGAGATGCAGGAGGGTGGACTTACCGGAGCCGATGGGTCCTGTAATTCCGATTTTGCTTCCTTCGGTGAGCTCAAAGCTGAGCTCTTTGAGCACTTCGTTCCGTTCTGATCCGAAAGCATAATTCAAATGGCGCACGCTCAAGAGCGCTGGAACTTTTGCATCAGAGTGCTTTAGTTCGGCTCGCGTCAGAGATTTTTCTTTGGTTTGTGTATCAAGGTAGATAAGGCGTTCGCTAGCGGCACTGGCCCGTTGTATGAGAGCCATGATGATACCGAGAGCCGTTAGGGGAAAACTCAGAAGCGAGACGTAAATATTAAAGGCAAGTATGTCCCCAACGGTGAGGTGCCCAGCGATAACTTCTCGCCCACCATAAAAAAGCACAATCAAATAAGAAAGCCCAGTGAAGAGGACTGCTATGGGAAACATCACAGTTCGTACGAGTACCAGTTGAATATTAGCTTTGTAGAGTGCTGAGACCTTCTGTGAGATTCGATCCAGAAAACTAGTAATCGCGTCGTTGGCTTGGATAATCTCCACGTGCATGAAGGTTTCCGTCAGAGTGTTCGTCAAGTCTCCAAGGGTGCCCTGTCCTAATTTTGAATACTTGTGAAAGAGAGGAGCTCCCAAACGAGAGACCACAATCATACAAAGGAGAGGAAGGAGAGTCGCGAGCGTTAGATGCACATTGACCTGCAACATGCTGTAAACAGCAAAAGAAAAAAGGAAGCAGAGGTTGCAGATTTGAAGCACTGCAAAGGCGAAACAAGCTCGGATCTGAGCGACATCGTTTGCAAGTCGTGAAATCAAGTCGCCATGGGGATGCTTATTGAAGAAGGCAAGAGGGAGGTCAAGAAAATGGTCAAAGTAGAAATTTTTGATTTCGGATTCGATTTTACGACCCGGCCAAAAAAGTAGTAAACGTGAAAGTGAGCGAATAATGATCTGCGTGATTCCTAGGCCTATGATCAACAGAATCAGTTGTAGGACGGTATCACCTGCCTTGGGGCCGAGGAGTTCGTTGACAACTGTTTTAGAGAATTTAGGGATTGAAATCGTGATCCAGGTCGTGCCGAGAAGAAAAAAGGCTCCGGATGCGTACCAGTGCCAGTGAGGGAGTGCGAAGCGTTTTGCTATTTGACCGATTGCTGATGCCAAGGTGGTTTACCTCGCTGAAAAAAATACTGTTCTATGGTCTGCTTTTTTTCATCGTCTGCTTTTGTAGTCCAATTTGCAATTTCTAAGACTTGTCCGGCAGATAAGATGAAGACTCTCTCACAGGACTCTACTACATACGGTAGGATGTGTGTACTCAGCACTGTGGTTTGCCCCAAAGAGCGACGTTCCTGAATGGCGTGTTCCAGAGCATGAATATGAAAGATGTCGAGACCTGAGAAGGGTTCATCCAAGATTAGGAAGGGTGGCTTGTGCAAAGTTGCTAGGGCAAGGCCAATACGTTTTTGCATACCGAAGGAACAGGCAGCAAGTGGACGGTTGCGGTAGGAATGACAATCCCAAAACTCCATCGCATGCTGCACGCATTCCTTTGGATTGCTAAGCTCGTGTAACAAGGCAGAGTAATGCAGGAGTTCTTGTCCTGTCACCCATTTGGGCAGGGGCATTGTCTGTGGGAGATATCCAATCTGACGCTTGAGCAAAAAATTTTCTGGTATTAAGCGTTCATTGTCCCACCAAATCTCCCCTTCTGTAGGGTCGGAGTTTGCAGTGAGTAGATCGAAGAGAGTTGTCTTTCCAGCACCATTTGCACCTAAAAATGCTACGATTTCACCTGGACGAAGATGAAAATCATTGGCCTGGAGGCTAAAACCTTCACCATAGGATTTTTTCAATTGATGTACGCGAATCAGGGCAAATTCCTTTCGTAGCAGCTCGAGATGGCATGCGTTCAAGCTCGATAGAAGCGTCCTTCATTGAGCGTATACTCATAATAGGCAATCAAACCTAGCAAGGCTAGGCCGAACCAGCTTGCTAAAATCGCTGTTCCGACAAAAAGACTGATCAGAAAACTAAGTAGTATGGGAATCAGTGCTCGTCGTGGATCTATTGCAAAGAAAACTGCAGGGAGCACCCACATGGGAAGTGCGGTGATGAAAAATAGACGTAAAGCAGCTTCGAAGCTTTGCCAATTCATACCGTGGAGCCATAAGTCTGCACATCCATAGACAAGAGCGAGCATGCTTCCAAGTAAAACACCGACAATCCCTGCAACTGTGGAGAGCGTGTGCATATAAAGTTGGTGGGAGATGCCACTGGTTTTTTCTAACCAAGCACCGTGTAGATCATCTGTGAATTGAAATGACAAAGCACAGGCTCCGATAAACCCGCCCCAAAATGCGACGGCAAAAGCAGCTAGAAAAGGAAGATTTCTCAGAGCAAGGACAGCGACCAGTAGAGTGCAAAGTACAAAGAGTGCTAGGCAGAATTGTGCCACCTGATTTCTTAGAAAAAACAAATGTAGACGCCAACGTACCATTGCGGATAGGGCGCTCAGAGATGGTGGGGTTTGCCAATCACGAGTCGTTTTAGCTTTGCGTTGAGGAAGCTGACTTGATGCCAGACTTATAAAAATAGTGATCGTTCCATAGATGAGGGTCTGAGTTGGTGACCAGCCAACCAATATATGTCGAACCAGTAGAAGCAGGAGACCATCGACAAGACTCAATATAAGTACAACATGAAAAATAGCGAGCGCACGACAGATCTGAGGATTTTCCCCGTAGAGTCGAAGGGTGTTGAGGAGAGATCGAGGGTCTGTGAAAAATGCATGGAGTATGCGTCCCGCGGATGCAGCACCTACACAGAGGATCACATAGGCAAAAAATTCAGCAAAGCGATCGCGCATAATTGGAGAAATTTTCCGCAACTCCTCGTTGAGAAAGTCATCAAAGATGTAGTAGAAGAGAGCAAAAAGAATGCAACTGCAGATCCCAATTACAAGTTCACGACCAAAATCATGCCATATTTTGTGGAAAAAACTCAAAATATGCATTTTGAAGAGGCTCAGTAACCTAGTCACGATAGGTCTCCTTTTCTTGGGTGTGATTTAAGTTTGCACTCAAAAGCAAAGCAGTACAAAGCCAGGTTAGGAGTACACGGACCGAAAAATCCTGCATTGTATTTTGGGTCAGAGAAGCAAGGAAGAATGCAATAAGACTCTGCAGACCAAGAGAGCGGCAGAAGGGATCTAGGCCTGTGCATACAAACCAAATGAGGGAGCTAAGCCAGAGTAAAAAGAATGCGAGTCCGATGATTCCGCCTTCTGCAAGAATTTGTATGAAAACATTATGAGCTCCGTAAGGTTTTATAAAATTAGGAAGACCTATTCGTTCGTAATAGGGAGTTCGATATGCATCATCCATACCCCATCCGTGTCCAATGAGAGGACGTTCTTGAATGAGTAAAAAATGCACGTGCCAGAAGGCAAGACGGTCGTCAGCGTAGCTGCTGTGGCGATCCAGACCCTGTGCAGAAAATGTTTCCATAAAACGATCTCTCACCAAATTGGGGGTGCTGACAACAAGAGTGGCTCCGAGCAAAAGAACCCCCATGAGTGCTTTGCGTCGTCGTCCGGAGCTTGCTTGGAACACATTGAAGAAAAGTAGAAGTGCACTAAAAGCTTGGACTGTTCGTGACTGTGTGAGAACAAGGCCGATCGCTATACTAACTGCAAAAAGCCATAGTTCTGGACGTCTAGGATGCTGACGTAGTGATAGTAAAGCCAGAGGCCAAAACAGAAGAAGCCCATAAGCAAGACTGAGTGGATGTGAGTAAAATCCTCGGGGTCGAGGTTCATTTGGGATAATGCTAAGTTCAAAAAAACGCCATTCAAAGATATATTGGGAAATAATGACGATCGTCCACACCACGACAAGCCCAATTAGCCAAGAATACAAACGTCCCCATGGAATTTGCGAGGGCTTGGGGTAGGCCCATTTCACAAGACATGGAAAAATTGCCCACGGTAAATATCCGAGCAAAGCAGATGTAGTGGATGAGATCGATCCGATGTTGAGGATGCTTACAAACCCCATCCATAGGACATAGAGAAGACCCCCAAGGAATGTCAGCTTTAGGCTTAGAGTCCAGTCTGGACAAGGCATTCGTTGTGTAGTGAGTCTGCGGAAGAGGGTGATGATTGTGATCCCAGCAACGATATTGGCTACTGCTGGTCCGAAGGGAAAAGAGAGAAGGATGAGGTAGAGGAGCCATGTATTTTGGGCTACGATCTTTGTCATTTTCGGATCCTTGTTAGGGTTATTTGTAGATTTTCAAAGAGTGTTGTAAATTTTTTACGATTCTCACGATGGATTCTTTAATTTTTGCTATACACATCCAAATTGCTGTGGCATAGAAAGTGTCCCTCCGATTCGATACGCCAAGATCGAAGATGAGCTCCGACGAACCGGCACAGTTTGCTGATCTAAGAAGGCCCACTACACTGTAGGGCGGGTACCAATACTGGAGACATGGATTTGAAATTTCGACAATTGGACGCGAAATTTGGGTTTGGGACGGGATTTTCGGAGTAACTAGCTCAACCATTCTATTTTAACGAACCACTTTGACTTGTCTGGATTGAATGCAATAGGGATGTGTAAACTACGCTCTAATATAGATTTCGTTTTTTCTTGGCAAGACACATTTCATCAAAATCGATTTGTTTTGACAAATAAAATCTCCTCTCATAACCTCATTGAATCCTAATTCCGACGTGATTATGACTTTTGACCCAGTACAAGATCGTTGTAGTAAAAAAAATAATGATGTTGTAAATTTTTTTTGCTAAATAGTGTTAAAGATCCGAACTTGTCTATGCTATGATTATATATGTTGATGTTAGTCGAGAAATCGGGTTGAATGCAGATCGTAGAAATTGGTTTTCATCCCAAGTTTGGGATAAACATATAAACAATACTCTCTAGGAGGATGGCTTTGGCAAAGAAAGCTAAACGCGCAAAAAAGAAGGCTACAAAGAAAAAAGCAGCTAAGAAAAAAGTAGCTCGCAAAACTGCAAAAAAAGCTGGTCGTAAAAAAGCAGCTAAGAAAAAAGTAGCTAAGAAAAAAACTGGTAAAAAGAAGAAAGCTGCGAAAACAGCGAAAAAAGCTGGCAAAAAAACTCGCAGAAAAAAATCTTCTAAAAAGAAATCTGCTCCAGAAGCCATGGATATGGGCGGAATGTAGTCGTTCCTCAGGGACGACATGCTCTCACCTTCTTCCATAGGAAGAAAGAGATGCCTGGTGGGGTGATTTGATCTCCGAGCAAGCGTAAGCAGGCACGGAATCTTCGCCCCCCCGTTTCGTTCCTCCATACCCCTCTCTAATTCGCAAAATTCCCAAAAAATTGAATAGCTTTATCCTTACGATAGTTCCTTTCTTTCGTCTATTGGCAATGTTTTGCAAAGGATTTTCAATACTATGACTGGACTCAGGCTATCATAGTAAGGAGACCCAAAGGCGAAAGGAGAAGCCATGTTTGCAATTTTTCCAGAGCTTGTTCGTTGTGCCAAAGCCAAGGAAGAGGAGAAACTCGCATTACTAGCTCATCGCTATTTTGGCACGGGCGAACCCCTGAGGATCCGTGCAGCGTATGAGGAAATGCTTGTAAATGCTGGTATTCGGCTTTGCTACGACACGACCTTGGAAGGATACGGTGCCCTTATTGTAAAGGATGAACGAGGGACGCCAACGCCTGCACTTTTTATAAAAAAGGACTTGGATTGGGTGGAGCAAAAATTCCTTATTTCCTACTTTTTAGGACGTTTTCTTTTCGACTTTCAAATCAAAATCGCAGCTGGTGCTCTTAAAACCGGAGGCATTAAGGAGCTGCATTCCCCTTATCAGCGTTTTCTTAGCAACAAACGCATATTGCATCCAGAGGCCACGACGTCATCTGCAAAACAAGAATGGCTTGCAGATGAGTTTGCAGGTGCCTTCCTTCTACCTAAGCAGTGGCTTCGGAGTTTTGTAGAAAAAGAGCGAGAGCCACATGTGATTGCAGCTCATTTCTCGGTTTCCATCGACTTTCTCAAGGCTCGCATCAAGCATATTCGTCAGAAAAGTGAGAACTCGGTGGCAAATTCCAACCCAAATCAAGTGGTGCCACCTGCCCATAAAAGTTCTTTGCATCTGCCATCACAACGAACGACAAGTCCACTCTCCCGCATTCGAGCTCTCGCAAAAAAAATCGATCCTACTCTCTGATTCCTCCAAAGTTCTGATACAAAAATAGAGTAAGTTCGGAGGTGGTATCTCTTGTATCACCTCCCTATGCGTAGAGGAACGAAGTAGGAGACTCGCGATGAAAGCGATTTGGCGCCCAACAGCAGAATCTTTAGCCGAAAGTTCTATGGTGCAGTTTGCAAAATTTGCGAGCGAACGCCTACATCGAAATCTTAGCGAGTGGAGAGATCTCTACGCGTGGTCGATCGACGACGTTGGGTCGTTTTGGCAGCTGTGCAGTGAGTACGTTCGTATACAGTGGATACAAGAACCACACCAGTCCTGGATTGCACCTCCTCATGGAGCCATGCGAGGTGCCCGTTGGTTTCCCGGGGGAACCTTAAATTTTTGCCAAAATGTGCTTCCATTTCCAGATGAACGCACTGTTTTGATTTCCCAAATGGAAGATGACGAGGCTCATTTTGTGAGTGGTCGTCAGTTGCATAATGAGGTCGCAAAGCTTATCGATTTTCTGCGTAGTCATAAAATTGGCTCCAAAGATGTGGTCTGTGGGGTTCTCTGTAATAGCTATGAAGCCATTGCTGCCATGCTTGCAACAACCGCGATTGGAGCCATTTGGTCATCGTGTTCTCCCGACTTTGGTATCACCGCAATTTGTGAGCGATTGGGGCAAATTCATCCAAAACTGGGTTTTTTTTCCTTAAATTATTCTTATAACCAACGTTTTGTCGACTGTCGGGCAAATATTGAAGAGTTGATGCGACGTCTTCCATCGCTACAAATAGCGGTTGTTGTCGAACACAAAGATTTTGGGAAATCCTTGCTTAGTAGCCCTATGCATCTTTACTCAAGTATTGTTGGATCTGCGGCAGAAAACCAAAAAAGCCCTGCACGACCACTCCGTTTTGTCGAAACACCCTTTGATCATCCGGCGTTTATACTGTTCTCATCTGGGACGACCGGGGCTCCCAAATGTATAGTTCATGGAGCTGGAGGAACTTTGCTACAGCATAAAAAAGAACATATTTTGCATTGCAACCTGGGTGCAAAGGACCGTCTCTTTTTTTACACCACCTGTGGGTGGATGATGTGGAATTGGATGGCTTCGGCACTGGCCTCTGGTTCAAGTGTGGTTTGTTACGATGGATCCCCACGTATTCCAAAGGAGCTTGGTCTCTGGCAAACAGTAGATACTCTTGATGTCAGTGTCTTTGGGACAAGTCCAAAATTTCTTTCGATCGCTATAAAGGAGGATTGGGTTCCTAAGCAAAATTTTGAGTTCGCTTCGCTGCGCTCTATCCTCACTACAGGTTCTCCACTTTTGGCAGAGCACTTTCAATGGGTGCATTCAGCTGTGAAAAAAGTTCCTATCGCTTCGATTTCGGGGGGTACGGATATAGTGTCCTGCTTTATGTTGGGTAATCCCATGCTTCCGATTTACGAAGGCACTATACAGAGTGCTGGTCTGGGCATGGCTATTCATGCATTTGACGAAAATGCAAAAGCGGTGATTGGAGAAAAAGGCGAGTTGGTTTGCACTAAGCCCTTTGTGTCTATGCCTCTCTATTTTTTGGATGATCCAGATGGAAAGCGCTATCAGCAGTCTTATTTTGCTTACTACCAAGATGAGCTATGGCGTCACGGAGATTTTATTAGCATCGATGAGAATGGATCCATTATCGTCTATGGTCGAAGCGATGCAACCCTTAACCCAGGGGGTGTTCGTATCGGCACAGCAGAGCTCTACCGTTGCGTAGAAAAGCATCCCCAAATCCTCGACTCCATCGCAATTGGTTATGAATTTGAGGCTGGTGATCCCGCAATTTTGCTATTTGTCAAAATTCAAGAAGCTATGCATTGGGATGCAAATTTAGAACGCTCGCTCCAGGTCACCATTCGCAAAGAGTTGAGCCCTCGACACGTCCCTCAACGTATTTTCCAGGTGCAGGACATTCCCTATACACGTAATGGTAAAAAGGTTGAGCTTGCAGTGAGTCAATCTGTGAGAGGGGAACGTATACCCAACCAGGGGGCTATCGCAAATCCTGAGTGTCTAGAAGAGTATGTGGACATTGGAAAGAGTCTTCGTGCATCACAAGGTTAATGCTTGCAGTTGATTTTTAACATGGCCTATTTGAATGCAAAAAGTTGCTCGCAAGTCTTGTGAGCTTCGGCTGGACTTGATGGGCAGCGTTTTACATAAAACTGCATTGTTTGAGCAAGGTCTTTTTTTCTAGAGTACGCTTGAGTAGCAAGCTTCACCTGCTCTGCGCGACGAGCGTTGCGGCCTTTGAATCCATCCTTTAATGAGAAAGCAAGATCGTAATATTCACGTAAAAGCTTGTTGATTTTGAAACTATTGTCCGGTGCGAGTTGCATATTTAGCAAAAGATCACTGGTTATCCATTGGAGGCGTGTGGCGTTTCCTCGAGCGGATTCTTTTGCCAAATGAGACCATTTCAAAGCATCCTGAGTATTTCCAGCCTTGTTCTCCAAGTGAGCCAGAGAGCTTTGATAGTACCAAGGAGTATCTGTTTTCTGGAGCTCCTTAGTAAGTAGTTGGCGACTGGCATTGATCTCTCCGATTTCTTCTAATAAAGAAGCTGCTGTTGAAATAACACTGTGACGTTCGAAGGAGCTCTGAGCCTCGCGGTCGGCTTGATGCACAGCCTCAGCCACCGCTTTTTTCATTGGTGGTTCAAAAGTTTTTTGTTTGGGAGCACTGTTCATGCGTGAAAGAATCAGATGGGGTCTGAGGGCTGCGAGCTTTAGCTCGGTCGAAGCTTTCTGACGTGTGCGGATGAATTCAGCAGAACGAATCCAATGCAATCCTAATTGCGCAAACTGGTCCGCGTTCAAAATTTTCTGCGCCCATTTCAAATTGTTTTCTGCATTATAAATCAAAGCATCGCGACTGGCCCACGCACTGGCCTTTTGTGAAACTAGGTAAGAAAGGTAGTTGTATGCGTTTGTTTCAACACGTTTCCAAAGCTGCATAGCTTCTTGGGAATGAAGTCTATCACTTGCACTTGCCGCATCCACTAAGCCTGCGATAAGGAGCGCTTTTTCTGCTGCAAATTCCGATGGAATGCGATCGATCAAACGTTCGCGAGCTAGCAGGTCTTTGACTTGGTTTTCTGGACTTGCGCTAGGTGGCCATTGGCTGAAGGCGAGTAGCTGCCACGTAGCGTGGGGTGTTGTCTTGGATTCGAGAGCTTGGTTCAAGGCTTCGGCAAAAGTACCCTGAGCAGCGAGAGCAGAGGCGAGGGTTTGTTTGAATTCATCCCAGCTCAGAGAATTAGCAATGCGCAAAAATTCCTTGCCTTCGGGAGATAGAAGAAGAATTGTGGGATACCCTGAGGCATGGAGCTTTTCCCCCCAACTTTGCGCTTCGTCTTGGTCTCCGTTGAGAAAGACACGAATCATCGGCGCGGTTATTGCAGCAAAGTCGGGATGACTGAAGATGTGTGCCTTGAGTTCATTACAGGGTGGGCACCATACAGCTCCCCAGTAGACGAGAAGGGGCTTCTTGTGTTTTTGAGCTAGTGTGAGGGCATCTTGCATCGACCCTGGAAACCAGAGCTGATCGAAGCTATTTTTTGCAAGACTGGGAAGCGGACAAAAGCTGATAAAAGCGAAAATAAAAACGACGCAATTCGCTAGCTTTGCCTGAGAAAAAAAATGCTTGAGCATTTTACGAAATCCTCATGGTTTTGAACTCGTTTGACTGAAAATGCCTTCAAATGATAAGGCGAAAAGGAAGTGAAAGAAAATGAGAATTCACATCGCGAGATATCCTGTCTTTATGAAGCTGGGTTACTTCTTAGGTGAACGTATTCGTGGTCAGGAAGTTCTTGTTACGCTGAGTGTCGATCTTATGCCTGTCCCAGAAGGTATTCGTGACGATTTAGAAAAAACAGCAGACTATGGTGCCATACTCAAATGTGTAGACCAAACTTTAGGTGATCGAGAAATGAAGCTGATTGAAAGTGCGGTTGAAAATGTTGGCGAAGTTTTACTGCGAGAGTTTGCAAAGATTCGCTCGGTTGACGTCTGCATAGAGAAACCCATAATCCCGAATGGTCTTGCTAAAGGGGCACAGGTAAGTGTCTCGGGTTCGTTTCATCGTGAGGAATCTTCATGTCCAAAAAACTGATCATTACTCTTGGGGATCCATTCAGTATCAATGTCGAACTTGTCGCTAAGAATTTTGCGGAGCTTCCTGCTCACACTCTCATCATCGGCAGTCGCTTTCATTGGCAAGATCAGCTTTCTGCATTAGGTGTTGAGCTTCCTAATATTCAATACATCCATACAAGTGAACAATGGCAAGATAGAGGTGTGCATTTTTTGGATTGCGGGGGAACTGCAAAGCGTGCATCAGCGCTTAGTGCCCAAGAACGTGGAGCTATCGCTGTCCAAACTCTCGAGTCTTTGAATCAGGATAAGTTCCTTGCTAAGCTTGCTGTTCGCAATCAAGTCGCAGTCCTAACTATGCCCATAGACAAGCATGCATGTCACAGTGCTGGTTTTAAATATCTAGGCCATACCGAATTTTTCTCAGAGCTTAGTGCTTGTGCAACTCTCATGTTGCTTGCAGGGCCACGATTGAGAGTTGGGCTTGCAAGCAATCACCTGGCTTTGTCGCAAGTCAGTGCGCAGTTGAGTCCGGAGAGAATTCTGCAAAAGCTCGAACTCCTTCATTATGCGTTGCAAAAATATTTGGGCATCAAAAATCCAAAAATTGCAGTTTGTGGACTCAACCCTCATTGTGGGGACGGAGGCTTATTTGGTGATGAAGAAAGTCGTATCATAGAACCCGCACTCAGATCTTTCAGAAAAAATGTACATGGCCCCTTTCCTGCGGATACTATTTTTTTTCAAGCATTGCAGGGTAAATTTGATGCAGTTTTAGCGATGTATCATGATCAGGGTTTGGGACCTCTCAAAACTGTGCATTTTGACGAGGCTGTCAATGTGACCTGTGGGCTTCCCTATTTGCGTCTTTCTCCAGATCATGGTCCAGCTAAAGATCTTTTCCTAGCAAACAAGGCATCAGCTCGTAGTTTCGAACAGGCCCTGCATTGGGTCTCTCAATTTCACAAGGATGATCAAGATGAATGAGATGATCGTTATTAAGGGTGCATCGGAACACAATTTAAAAAGCATCGATCTCGAAATTCCACGACGTAAAATCACAGTTGTAACGGGTGTCAGTGGTTCTGGTAAAAGTTCTCTCGTCTTTGATACGATTCTAGCAGAGGCACAGCGTCGTTTTTTTCATACGCTTTCTTATTACACGCGTCAGTTTCTTGATATGACGACGCGACCACAGTTTCATGTACTCAAAGGGCTGTCTCCTGCGATCGCACTTGCACAGATGGAGACACAGGTGTCAACGCGAGCGACGGTCGGAACCTTCTCCGATATTGCAGAGTTGCTTGGTGTCATCTTTGCTCGCTTCGGCAAACGCTCCTGTCCACGTCATGGTCTAGCAACGGAAGCTATGTCCGAAGACGAGATCCTACGTTTGATCGAGAAAAAATACGATGGGCAATTGATTGCCATTTGCGCACCCATCGTCGAGCAAAAAAAGGGTCAGTTTCGTTCGCGACTGAATGCTCTTGCTGAAAAAGGTTATTTGAAAATATATGTCGATGGCAAAGTGATGCCACTGACGCCTATTCCTGAACTTGAAAAAGATGAGAAACATACACTTAAGTTGGTCATCGATACTTTGCGTGTGCAAGAGTCCCAGCGTGCTCGTCTACTGCGCAGTCTCAAACTTGCTTTTCAGGAAAGTGAGGGCTTTGTCGAATGCTCTGGTCTGCGCAAAGATGGACAGTTTATGAGCAATGCTCAGGCACTCTTTTCATCAAAAGGTGGCTGCTCAACTTGTGGATTCAGTTGGCCCAACCTTGACTCTCGTTACTTCGCAATCAACTCGTTAGGACGATGTGTCAATTGCAATGGTTTGGGATCTCTTCAAGAAGAGGATGACGATGAGGCTGAAACATTGGTTCATCAATCTTGTACTTCATGCTCGGGTACTGGACTCAGTTCGCAGGTCTCAGCGATTACTCTACATGGAAAAACACTTCATGAACTCAATCTCATGCCCATTCGAGACCTTCATAGTTTTCTGCTAGGTTTGCGTGAAGATGCACTCGCATCGAATCTAGCATTCAAGCGCGTTTTGGACGAAGTCACAACACTGAGCGAGCGTATTGTAAACACAGGTCTTGGGTACCTGCATCTGGCTCGTCGCGTACGCTCGCTGTCAGGTGGTGAGGTAGGACGCCTCAAGCTTGCAGGCATACTTTCTGAAACTCTGCGTGGTGTTTTGTATATATTGGATGAACCCAGTCAGGGTTTGCATCCTAAAGAGATCAACGAGTTGCTATTGAATCTAACGCGACTCAAAGAACTCGGTAATACTGTTATTATCGTCGATCACGATGATTTTATTATTCGCAATGCTGATCTTGTTGTCGACCTCGGTCCGGGAGGAGGTGCTCAGGGTGGTCAAGTGGTTGCAGCTTTTGCTCCTCAAGATGCTGCAAAATTTCGTGAACAATCTCTCACTGCGGCCCATTTGCATACGGAGCTGAACTTCCCACCTAGTGAGCGTCCTGCAACAAAAGATGAGGAGTTCATTACTGTGCGCAAGGCACAGCTGCACAATCTACAGATTCCGCAGGTGCGTTTTCTACGTAAGGCATTCAATGTGGTCTGTGGTGTTTCAGGATCTGGTAAAACAAGTCTCGTCATGCATACACTCTATCCTCAGCTTATATCTGAGTTGAATGCACAGCGAGAGAAGAAAGTTTCTCGTCGCGAATTGGCAAGCATACATCTTATCGATCGCAAGCCTTTGGCCAAAAGTACGGTAAGTATGCCGGTTACCTACCTTGATGCGTTTACTTCCATCCGTGAGATTTTTGCACAAGTTCCGGACGCACAAATTCGGGGTCTAAATTTGCGCTCGCTTTCTTTGCATACCGAAGGTGGACGCTGCGAAAATTGTGGAGGACGAGGGGAGATCGTGATGGAGATGAAATTTCTTCCCGATGCCCGTGTTCGTTGTGAGTACTGCCGAGGACGACGCTACCGGCAGGAGGTACTCGACGTGCTTTATAAGGGTTACTCGATTGCTGACATTTTGGATCTCACCATTGCAGAGGCCTGCGAGGTTTTTAAATTTCACAAAGCAATCTTAAAAAAACTGCAACCAGCTAACGAACTCGGTCTTGGTTATTTGAAAATGGGTCAACCTACTGCATCACTCTCTGGAGGTGAGAACCAACGTCTGAAACTAGCTCCGTTCATGAGCGGGGCTAATTTGAGCAATACTGTACTTATTTTGGATGAGCCTACACGTGGTTTGCATATTCAAGATATTGCAGCTTTGCTGAAAGTCTTGCAAGGTTTGGTTGCAAAGGGTACGACGGTGGTTTGTATAGAGCACAGTGTGGATATGATTCGTCACGCAGATTGGGTTGTCGAACTTGGTCCTGGTGCTGCTGATGAGGGGGGACGGGTTATCTTCGAAGGTGAACTCGCTAAGCTTCGTCAGTCAGCACATTCCGTCATTCGACCTTGGTTGTAACTCCGTGTAATTGACGGTACGCTTACCTATCCTGAATCACATACGAGCGTGCAAGTTCCACATAGTGATGTGCGGACCATTCGATGTATTCAATCTCTTCCTTTTTCAGCTTACGCTTTACGACTGCGGACGAACCTACGATGAGTGACTCACTCGGGAAACGTTTGCCAGGAGAAAGTAGAGCTCCAGCTGCTACAAAACAGTACTTTTCTAGATGCACATCATCCAAAACAATTGCACCCATTCCCACCAAACACAGGTCCTCGATCGTGCATGCATGCAAAATTGCACTGTGCCCGATAGTTACGTCTTTGCCGATGATCGTAGGAGATCCATCTGTAGTGACGTGAATGACCGAGTTGTCCTGGATATTGGTGTTGTCACCGATTCGAATGTAGTTAACATCGGCTCGCGCGACTGCATTGAACCAGACATTGACGTTTTTCCCGAGTACAATGTCTCCTGTGATACAGGCTCCATCCGCAAGAAAAGAACCCCCACCGATCTGTGGATATATACCCTTAAATGGCAGTACCGTTGCGCGTTTCATGGCATGATGCATAATAAATACCTCTAGCTAAGAACCTTACCGCCCATAGAATCAATAATATGTGTAAGCTTTTCTAGAATCTCACCTTTGAATGCGCGATGGGTCATCGCGAGTCTTTCTTTGGAGAGTGCCCAATGGTGGCCGGAGTTTTTTTCAGAGTGGGAAAACTCAAGGACTGAGGTTCCCATTTTTTTGATCGTAACGCGGATATCCTCACCATCGGCTTCAATTTGCAGGAGTTCGCCTAATTTACGGCCTCCAAGTTGGGTTTTGATACCGTCAATCACTTCCTGCGCATTTTTATCTTTGAAGTAAATTTCCATCGTCTCATCCTTTATCCTGAGGCAGTGTAAACTAGAGAAAGGCCAGCTTCAGTCTTAGGTTATAATATTGCATGGGTGGTGGAGGAAGTGAAAAGTATTCGCCGTAGACAAGATGAAGCCTTGACGTCGACCGCTTAGTTTTCTAAAACCATTGCTTAAATAGAATTCGTCTTATTTTTTAGGTCAATAAATATCGGTTTTCCATAAGGAAACTTACATGGCTCGTGTATCGATTGAAGATTGTCAAAAGGTTCTCCCCAATCGCTTTGCCCTCGTCACCGTTGCAGCAAATCGCGCGCGCCAGCTGATGGGCAATAGCCAACCGCTTGTTAAAACAAAGAACAGAGAAGCAGTTACTGCCCTTCGCGAGATTGCAGAAGGCAAAGTCGTAATGAAAGGCGTACCTGGTATACTCGCGCCTGAGGACGGTGAAGAAGCTGCCGCAGAATTCTCCAGTCCAGATCCTTTGGACTTCCTTAGCTAGTTTTGTTCGTATTTTAGGAATCTTGAGCAATTTGATGCTGCAACCTTGCAAGCTTTAGCTGCGAGTTAGTGTTCGGCCTTTCTTGGTTGGCTCCCACCTTCCGTCGACTCTGTGTTTTCCGGTATTTGCGGTGCTAGGATTAAGCACAAAATCAGTGAGTAAGGCACTGCCTACTGCAGCAAGGGGAGCAAGAATTGGCAGCTTACCCGATGGATCCACATATTTGAGCGGATTATTCCGCGCGTACGAGAACAGATTGCAACTCACAGGATCTTCGACACACAGCTCCGGATCCTCGAAAAAAGCCATGTCTGGTGTCACAAAACGACCTAAGACAGGATCGTAGTCTCGAGATCACATGCGGATCATGCCAGTATCTGCGTCGTAACCCTGCAGAGCAAATTCCACAGCACTGAATTCACCATGCTCTTTACGGTATCCAAATGCACTCGACTGTTGAGCCGAGTTAGCTTCTAAGGCGGAACCCCTCGCATCAAAGGGTAATATCACCAGTTCTAGGACTACCAAATATCCAGATAAAAACAGTCATTCGGATTTAAATTATTTTCACTATAATCAAAATATATTCCATGCTTATTATTTTTATCTAGATAAGAAATAGCATCACTATCTAAGCCCTGAACCAGATTAAATAGATTTGATGAAACAAACTTCAGTTCAACTTCAAAAGATCCTACATCCAAAAAATGATGTAAAAAAAGATACCCTTTTTCTCCCCAATCATTTTTATCCAGAGAGTTTAGCGCATCCATGATTTTCTCTCTAGGCACACCGTTTAAGCTAAGGATTTTAGGAGAACTAGAAAGTGATTCAAAGCGATTAAATAGCATATAAGAGGTATCTTGATCTATCAAGCTACCTAGCTTACTCCCAAATTGATCGCTGGATTTTTCTAACAAGACTGGTTTCAGCATGTTGCCGTTCATCTTTCGTTGCAAATACGCAATTCTATTTTTTCTTAAATCATTCATAGTTATCTCTATTTATACTCGACGGTGCTTTTCCCAACTTCTTTGTACCTAATCTGCCCATAATTATTTATTCTCATAACGCCTTTCTCAACCCTAGGATCGGCAACATGCCAGTGGCTATTAGGATGATCTTTGTCCTTCAGGTGGTGAGTGACAACTTTATTTTCTCCATTAGATCCTTCATAGATATATTGTTTTCTGTCTCCAGATCCCAGCTGAGATTTCGCAGGCCGACTAGTAGGGATATTCTGTTGCCTCATAGCTTCTCTTCGAGCAGCTTTTGATGAAGAGGCAATGGTGCTACCAGATTTGGAATTTCCTCCCCATAAGCTCTTAGCTGCTTTCACGCTCGATGAAGGAATTGCAGCCTTTAAGACTTTAACGAGCCCTCGGCCACCTAGACCTAGAACAACACCCGCAGCCCACTCGACTCCTCTCCTCTGTCCAACTTCAGCGAGAGTTGATTCTCCGGTGCTTACAGCCTTGTAATCACTGAAGGCCTCATAAGCAGTTGTAGCTTTATCTGTTAACCACAAACCTCCAAGAATGACGGGGAACATGGGAATATTCCCCGATGGATCCACATATTTGAGCGGATTGTTCCGAGCGTAGGAGAACAGATTGCAGCTCACAGGATCTTCGACGCACAGTTCCGGATCTTCCCAGAATGCAAGGTCGGGGGTCGTAAATTTGCTAGAGCTTGGGTCGTAGTCACGATTACCGAGACGAATCAACCCCGAGTCTGCATCGTATCCTGACAGAGTAAATTCGAAGTCTGCAAACTCGCTGTGGTCCTTGCGCTCCCCAAATACTGTTGCCATACCTTGCAACGAGCCACGGGCGTCGAAGTTTGTGGGGATGAACCTGCCGTTGCGGATAATTCCTAAGCTAACCCCTTCGACAACCAGAGGCTCAAGGAGATCATCACGAGTTGCAACGATGTTAGCCCAGCGAACCTGCTCAACGCGTCCATCTCTGCTCTTGCTAATGCGGTGGCCATTTTCGTCGTAGCTGTAGCTAACATTTCCGATGGAAGCGAGCTGCCCCGAAGCCCCGTAGACAAAGCTACCCCGGGGTGTCGTTATTCCCCGCAATCCTACAGCGTCATAGTTATAAGCTTCTTTGCCACCGTCAATGCTACTCAACATCCCCTGTGTTTAGGTCATCTTCAGTTACGGCTAGCTGGTATGGTTTAAACGGGGGCCACTACAAGGACTACCAAATATCCAAATCAAAACATTTATCTGGATCTATGTTATTTTCACTATAATCAAAATATATTGCATGTTTACTAGCTTTGTTTAAATAATAAATACTATCGCCATCCAGGCTTTGGCATAAATCAAATAGATGTGATAGAACGAAATTTAGTTCAACCTCAAACGATCCTACATCTAAGGAATGATGTAAAAATAGATATCCTCTTTCTCCCCAATCACTTTTATCTAGAGATTCTAGTGTATCTATGATGTCTTTTTTATTTACATCTCGTAAGCAAACCTCTTTAGGAAGATTAGCAAGTTTTTTAAAGTGATCATACAGCTCATAAGATGTTTCTTGATCAATAAAAGCGTCCAGATGATTAGCAAATCCTTTGGTATTTATCTTTTCCAATAACATTGGTTTTAGATGATTCCCATTCTCTTTACGCTTTAAATACGCGATTCTTTTCTTTCTTGGCTCATTCATATCTATCCCTATTTATAATGCGAACTGAAGGTTAAAATTTAGGCAGAAAATTGAAGAATTGCGAGTGA
>CAZWOL010000038.1:29303-31917 GCA_964635325.1 uncultured Pseudobdellovibrionaceae bacterium | reverse complement strand
ACATTTTGACAATTTTACAGCAACTCCCTGGAGATATAGCCATTCAAGTTGTTTGCTACTAAAATAGAAGGACATCACTCAAAACGTTCGAGAGGTTCTTCGATGCGACAACGAAGTCTCGTTTTTCTCAGTCTACTTATTTCACAATGTGCGCATGTTCGTTCCTCAGATACAAAACAGGGCTCCAACGCAAGCAATCGCGACCAAAGAGCGACAGCTGAACAACTTTGCGGTGATGCTGCACAGATTTGGGATCCCAGTCACGATAAATGCGTACCTAGAAAAACCTACTGCCAGCTACTTAAAGACGGTTCGGTGTGGGATGAAAAAAATGCAAAGTGTCTCAGCGCACTTGCACAATGTCAGATGCGGGCAGATGGTTCTACATGGCTCAACAACAAATGCATGACAGCCCAGGAAGCATGTGCTTTCAATCAGCAGACTTGGGAGAACGACAAATGCTTGACCAACCTCGATGCCTGTACGAGTAAAGGAAAAAACTGGACACTCTCCCCTCAGGGCATCTGTGAGTTACGTAGTTTTGATAGCGTTTGTCAGAACCGTTCCTCAGATGCAGAAGTCGATAAAACTCTGAACATACTGCAAGGTCTTAGTTATACGAACAGTTGCACCGAACTTTCGCAGTGGTTATCCGCTCAGAGAATCATTCGAATACGATCCGAAGATGGGTCTATCAATATCACAGATCTCAGTCCCTTGATAGGGTTGACGGGTTTAGTTGAACTCTACGTTGATAATAACTCAATAGGAGATCTCACACCTCTGTCTAATTTGAGTTCTTTACGTGTTTTGGATTTGGAAAATAATAAGTACGTGAGTGACCTTTTCCCACTTCGTAATCTCACACAATTAGAAGAATTGCATTTAGGCAACAACGCAGCGGAGAATATTGTTCCTCTCAAGAACCTAACGAAGTTGCGCATTTTGGACTTGTGGCAGAACCACATCAGCGACGTGACGGCTCTGCAAGGATTGACAGCTTTGACGGAACTCCAATTACGCAATAATGCGATACAGGATGCCTCGCCTTTGAAGGGGCTTAGCAAGCTCAAACTCTTTAGTCTCGACTACAACCCAATCGCAGATCCCAAGAACCGCACGGCTAGCAACTGTCCTACGGATTACGCGGCACCGGAACTTCTCCGCAAATTTTGCGCAGGGACATAGATTAAGCTATTGACCATTGCTAGCATCTTTGCCTAAATGGGACTGAAATAACCCAGAAAAGTCAGGAGTTAGCGATGACGATAGGGCGCTTGGTCATTTCCGTAGTTTTATTCAGTTTTTCATGGATTGCTAAAGCTGCGCAAAGTGATCACCTCTCGATCATCTCTCCCCACCGCAAATCCGTCCAAGACGAAATCATCCCTCGCTTTGTGGCTCACTACAAGAAAACATATAACACCCCCCTACAAGTCGACTGGTTAGATCAGGGTGGTACCGAAAATGAAATGCGCTATATAAGTGCCAAATTTGACAAGAATCCCAAAAGTGCCGGTGTGGACATCTTCTGGGGTGGTGGAGATGTCACGTTCCTTGAACTTGAAGAACGAGGCTACTTGCAAGCCTACACGCTTCCGAGCAAACTCTCGGCATTGATTCCCGAAAGCGTTGCAGGCGTTCCGCTACGTGCACATTCGAACAAGTGGTTTGGTACAGCTGTGTCAGGTTTTGGGATCTTCTACAATCGCTTGCTTTTGAAAATTCAAAAAATCCAAGAACCACAGAACTGGGCTGACTTAGCAAAACCTGAGTACTTTGATCACATCGTTGTTGCTGACCCACGACGCTCATCGACTGCGCTGTTTATGAACCTCATCATGCTAGAAGCCAAAGGCTGGGAGCAGGGCTGGCAGCTACTCTTTGGGCTTGCAGGAAATACTCGCACCTTCTCTCAATCCAGCACCGATCCGATCAAGGCAGTTGTGTCTGGAGAGGCATCTGTTGCACCTGCTATCGATTACTTTGCAGCTTCTAAAATCGAAGATCTCGGTGAGACCAAACTCGGTTTTGTGCTTCCAGTTGGAGAGACCGTCTTCAACAGTGATCCCGTTGCTATTTTGAAGGGCGCACCCAACCAAGTTGCGGCAGGACGTTTTGTAGAGTACTTGCTAAGTGAAGAAGCACAGAAAATATTTATACTCGGCAAGGGAAGCAAAGATGGTCCACAACAGAGCACACTCGCACGCATGGCCATCAACCCTCTCGCTTACGAAAATCTCAACGGCCAAAAACCGACCGTAATGAACCTCTACCAATACAAAGGTCAGCAGCTTAAAATCTCTTTCGACAAACTTGCTGCCTCCAAGCGTCTGATGGGAGATTTGATTGGTGCTCTTCATATCGATACACATTCGGAGCTCAAAAAAGCTTGGGGACAAGCCATTAAAGCTGGCAAAGCCAAAGAAGCTCTTGCTTGGTTAGCAGCGCCTCCATTCACCCAAAAAGAACTACCTGGTCTGCTTGCAAAATGGGATGACAACATCTTCCGCAATCGTAAGATCAACGAATGGATCAAATTTGCTCAAGATAAATATAAAAAAAAATTTGATGCCCCATCATCTTAAGCTTTAACTTGCGACTGAGAAGACTT
>CAZWOL010000038.1:0-29203 GCA_964635325.1 uncultured Pseudobdellovibrionaceae bacterium | reverse complement strand
CGAGAGACCACCTGACTAAGCAGGCGATCCCTCGGCTCCGCTCGGGATGACAGACCCGAGGAATCGCCTGCTTAGTTGCTTCAAAAGCCTAGATCCGGAAGCATCATCAAGACCTGTTCCTTCTTTTGTAGATTCGCCAATTGCATAAGCGATCTCAAAACAGGAAGCTCAGACAACATTGATTCTTCAGCAAAAGCCAAACTCATCAGCTTACCTTTTTTGAAGTAGCGACGTAGGGATCGTGTAGCTGGAACTTCGTAGTGCAGAACAGGATAATCTTTGTCGACATCAAACTTTGCGAGTTGTTTTGCTGCACGAAACGCTTCGGGTAAGCCTCCGATTTCGTCGACGAGTCCGAATTCCTTAGCTTGCAAACCAGTCCAAACGCGCCCCTGTGCAACTGCATCGATCTCTGCAAAGGTTTTTTTGCGACCACTGGCCACACGATTGACGAACGTTTCATAGGATGTACGTACATGTCGTTCGAGTAAGGCTTTGTCCTCTGCAGAGATATGCAGACCTTGATTCAATAAGCTCTGACGGTCCGTTCCGGAGATAAGATGAAAGCTCACACCATATTTGCTGCGGAATTCTTCGAAGCTCGGAAGCAAACCAATAACACCTATGGAACCCGTGATCGTCATCGGTTGTGCAAGTATCTTAGTAGCAGGAGCCGCCATGTAGTAACCACCAGATGCAGCGTATGCACCCATGGAGACTACGACTGGTTTTTTCTCGGACAGACGACGCACGTCTTCCCACAGCAAGTCGGCAACCAGAGCCGACCCACCAGGACTGTCAATGCGCAGAACAACAACACGTACATCTTCATCATCACGCGCCCATTGTAGCTGTTCTTCAATATTGTCGAAATCGAATGTGGAGCCTCCAAACATCTCAGAGTGCTCCATGAACATCTCACCGACAACTTCGATAAATGCGATCCCTTCGTGATTGCGGAGTACCTTTTCTTTCACATTTTTGACAAACTCTCGATGATGGTAGTCACTAAAATCGACCAGCTTGCCTTTCTTCTCAATGCTGTCTTCAAAGGCTTCGCGGTATGCAAGTTCGTCGATCAACTTGTCTGCAAATGCTTCGCGAGCATTAAACATGGAGCGACGCAACCATCCCTCAACAACAGGAGCACCGGTTTTGCGACCTTGAGCAATATCTGTACTTATAAACTGGCGTAAGCTGGCTTCGAGCTCGGTGTATGCCTTGCGTGTTTCTGCTGAAGGATCGTTCGCAATGAAGGGTTCAAATGCGGATTTGAACTGCCCAGCACGGATCACTTCGAAGGCCACTCCAATCTTACGAAAAAAGTCTCCTCCATAGACCATTTGAAACATTGGCCCTGGAGCGAAGACCTGTCCTTCAGGTGCCATCTGTATGTGGTCAGCAACACTCGCAAGATAGTATGTCTTGGTATCTACATTCGCTGCCCAAAACTCGATCGGCTTACCTGTACTTTTAAATTCCGCGAGTGCCTTACGCAGTTCAGAAAATTCTGCAAGTGCCCCACTGAGCGATTTGAGTTCGAGAGCAAGACCTACAACCTGACTGTCATCCTTAGCTTGCTTCAGCAGTTCGCGCAACTTAGGCACGTAGAGTTCGTGTTCCTCACCCTGCAAAGCCATACGCACATAAGACTCGATGGATCCAGACTCTGGTGACTTACTGAGCAGGGTCCCGTCGAGTTTCCAATGCAGAAAAATCTTATCGTTAGCTTTGTAGCTAAGGCTTGGTGTTGTCACCGACCTAAGCTGCAGAGCTGCGAAGATCAGTGCTGCGAGCACCAAAAAGCCGAGAGTGAAGATAAACGCTCGCAAAAAAAGATAGATTTTGACAAAAAAACGAACAATAGGATTTTGGCCCATAATTACCCTCATGTTTGAAAATCAACGCATAGGACTCAACACGCAGACTTGGTCTCTAGAGGCTAGCGCAATTTCGGAGACTAAACAAAGAAGAAAGCGCGTCTTTCAGTACGTAGCGGATGAGGCTTGGTCGGTCAAGTCTGCGCGCCTGTCCGTTGACGCAGGAATGCGAAAGTGCTATTCGTTTAGAAATCTTCAAAAACCGGAGCGCGATATGATGAAGGTGATTTGGAAACGGCCCGACGGATTTCACGAAGCTTCTCCATCTGACTACTTTGTGGTCGAAGTTTCGGCGAACGTCAAAATTTGGTTACACAAACGCGATCAGGAGCATTATCCGTTTCGCGTGTCAGGCGGCTGGCAAGATGAGGCTGCTTCACAAAAATTAAACCGTTTCGTCAATTTAATCCAAAAATCGACACCGGACTGGGTACTCTATCTTACCGACCTTTTTCACCACTCGGATACCGATAGTCAGGCCAACTTCCTCAAACGTGAGCTTGAGTGGTTCGACGAACTTGGACGTAATTTGAAGGGAGATACTTGGGAAGTAGAGATTATGAGTGAGACCTTAAAGGTGTTGAAGCAAAAAGTTCAGGATGCCTCAGCTGCCTTTTTGAAAACTCGAAGCTAAAGGCCTAATGCTTAGGCAAAGCTATGCCTCTATGAAAAAGAGATACTGAAAATAAGCATACAAGATACTGGCAAAAACGCGAAGCTACACTGATCTGATCTTCTTCTATACTCTGAGAAGAAGAGGATGGCGTACCACTCTGCAATAATAATGCATTATGATTGCTAACAACCTGTGGAGACTCCAGCAACTCATCTCCACCTACAGAACTCCTCGAGTTTGACAAACTTTGGTCTACTACTAGCAAATCTAGCGAATTTACAAATGGAAGAATATTTCGATGATTATCGATAACAACCCGATTATATCGGCCACTAGACCGTCTCATACCTAGAAAATCAGATGTTATTGTTACAGGAAAAAATATGGCTCGATCCTGCGTAATATCCACAAGCCATTCCCTATACGGAAGAACGCGACCTTCAAAAATTGGATCAACAATGTAACGCACACCTTCATGCGTATAGCTGAGAAGAGCATGAAAAACCCATTGGTTATCACGTGACACGCTATAGCTAAGACATATCATTACGGGAGCAATGATGATGAGATATGAAAAGTCTTGGGGCACGGATGCTGAAGAAGTCCTTATTCTATCGAACATCTCTTGCGCTCTTTGTACACATCCATCTTCAATATCACACTCTCCATCCGGCCACTGACCATCTAACCAAGCAGGAGCAGGGATAGCATACAAGGGTGGAGATACATGCTGAAAGAGAGATGTTTGCATAGCCCAAAGAGGTTGCGTAAAGAAACCTACGAACATAATCAGTTGAAAAAAACGTTTCATTATTCACCAAAAAATTAATAAACGATGCAATTTGGATCAACTAAAGCTTAGGCAAAGCTATGCCTCTATGAAAAAGAGATACTGAAAATAAGCATGCAAGATACCGGCAAAGACATGATCCCAATGAGATCTGTGTGCGTTCAGAATGTGAAAGGCCTGACGCTACACTAAACTCTGGAGCTAGAGACTGATGTTCAGAGCTTTCTATAAGTAAAGATGCCTCTGAAAAAACTTCATCACCCATCAGGGCCACCGGATGCATGAATGGAAGCACATTCGCTTCGCTATCTATAACCTCTAACAAAAATTGAGGATCGTCACCTCCAACACTCCCAAGATGAGATGTCGTAACCACAGCAAAGTCTCTTAGATGATTCTGTGTGATATCGTAGACCCATTGTCTGTATGGAAAAACTACATTTGGAAAGAGGGGATCGATAATATAGCGAGAGCCTTCTTGCGTATAACTCAAAAGAACATGAAAGGACCACCGAACTCCAGGAGCAAAACTATATTCAAGTGATCGTCCATATTCATGTTGTGAGCCTACAATGACCAGATAGGAGAAATCATCGGGGATGGATACTGGTGTGTTTTTAATTCTCTGAAACATCTCTTTTGCACGCTCAAAGCAACCCGTTGCAAAATTGCATTCTCCGACCTGCCAATGGTCATTCAACCAATCTGGCGCAGGCATAGCCCATGAGGTGGGAGACACAGCCCAAAGGGGCTGAGCCAAGAAGCCTACAAAAATAATAAGCTGTAAAGCAAGTTTCATCGCTTACCAAAAAATTTAAATAGTATGGGATTTGTTGCAAGTCTCATAACCTAGATCCAGCACAAATGCAAGGTCATAGTTTTGCGATTTTTTTGCACGAAAAACCCATGGAGGAAATTCGTCAAGAGTTGTAGCATCATAAGTAGCTGCATCAGTACATACACAAGAGACGTCATTTTGAATGGTTTAGAATCACCTAAGCTTAGCTAAGGAGTTGCTATGACCCAAAGTAGGAACGCAACGTTCGGATCGAGTGACGACCTCCTAGGGCACCCCAGGGGTCTCTTCGTGCTCTTTTTGACCGAGATGTGGGAACGCATGTCGTATTATGGTATGCGAGCACTCCTCACGCTTTACATGGTCGACTATCTCTTTATCAAACCTGGCGGTACTGACATCTTAGGCTTTGGGCTCGTCAAATCATGTCTTGAATACATCTTTGGGCCAATGTCAGTACAAGCTTTTGGTTCACAGATATATGGCCTCTACACCGGTTTGGTCTATCTCACTCCGGTTGTCGGGGGTTATATTGCTGACAAAATGCTCGGAGAAAAAAAGACGGTAATTATCGGTGCTACTTTGATGGCATTTGGTCACTTTTTAATGGCATCCGAAAATCTCTTCTTCATGGCTCTTCTTGTCCTCATCATAGGTAACGGTGCATTCAAACCGAATATTTCAACCCAAGTCGGTGCACTATATGCAGACGGTGACCCGCGACGTGATCGTGCATACACAATTTTCTACATGGGAATCAACCTCGGTGCCTTCTTCTCACCACTCATTTGCGGCACGCTCGGACAAATGTATGGATGGCACTATGGTTTTGGTGCTGCAGGCGTCGGTATGATTCTGTCGCTGATCATCTACATTGCAGGACAGAACTATCTTGTGAGTGGACAAGAAAAAAGAAAAGTGATCCAAGAAACATCCAAACGTCAACCTCTTACGAGCAGCGAATGGCGCCGAGTCTTTGCTCTCATTGCACTATGCGCACTCAATATCGTCTTCTGGGCCGTATACGAGCAACAGGGGAACACAATGCAACTATGGGCTGAGCACAACACCGACTGGCACTTGCTACCTGGGGCAAGTTTGGAAATTCCATCGACTTGGTTTCAGTCGTTCAACCCGCTTTTCATTTTTACTCTTGCTCCTCTGCTTAACATCTTCTGGGCATGGCAAAGCTCTCGTCGACAAGAGCCTTCGAGCGTCGTCAAAATGGCAATTGGATGTGCGTTGCTTGGGATTGCTTTCATCATCATGATCATCGGTTCGAATATGATCGGTGCTGGCAAAGGCAGTGTCATGTGGTTGCTATCCACGAGTTTTATTTTGACACTAGGTGAGCTCTACCTGTCACCGATTGGTTTGTCATTGGTTTCTAAAGTCGCTCCAAAAAGTATCGTTTCGATGATGATGGGAATTTGGCTACTATCAAGTTGCTTTGGCAACTACCTGTCAGGTTATATTGGAACCTTCTACGAGAAGATTCCTAAATCATCGTTCTTCTTCTTGCTATGCGCTTTAGGGCTAGGAGCTGCAGTAGCCATTTGGTCGCTGAACAAGCCACTCAGTCGTGCTCTTGGAGAAGAGCCCAAAACCTGCTGAGGCTTGTCGCATATCCTACAAATTTAAGTCCTCCCGACAAGCCGGCTAATCCCATCATAGAATTTTTGCAGGGCCCCTAGGTTTGGGCCTCCTCTGCTTCGGTCGAGAAAAAACAACTCAGGCTCGACCAATTCGATCTCTCCAACTTTCAACCCGGGCACAATGTCGACTCGAGCATAGAGCAGTGGGGTCTTACAAATTTCTTTCTGCAAAAATTTTGCTATACGGGCAAAGGATTCCTCCGCAAGCTCTCGAACCTTTCTCGGAGCTTCCAAACACTGCACAGATCCTCCGAGTTCGTCTTGGACGAGCCAGTTCCCTTTCTTTGGTAATTTCAAGACAGAGTGCGAATACACCTCGTTAAGAAAGACAAGGGACCACTCTCCTTCGGTCTCAATCTCATGTATAAAGGGTTGAATCATAAAAGCTCGGTCCTTGCGTAAGGCATCGAAGCTTTGTGTATAAGCTCCTCTTCCATTCATAAAATCTTCGACATCCTGTGTAGAACACAGTTTGAAAGTATCTTTTGCTGCAGCTGAAATACAGGGTTTGATAACAATGTTCTGCCATTCCTTTTGTAAATCTTGCACACACTGAGAACTCTCGTGACTCTCAATAAAATGAGTCTGGACTATAGGCACATTCACTTTGTCAAAGTCTTGAAGGTAGTGCTTGTCTAGGTTCCACCTCAAAACCTCGAAGGCATTTGCAATCTTGGCTCCACGTTCTTTTAACGAACTAAGCCAAGCGAAAAACCCCTGTCGAGTTTGTTGCGAATCCATATAGTCCCAAGGTGAACGTACGATCAAAGCATCATACTGCGTCGCAATGACCTTATCGACATTCTCACCCCATGGTAGCGCATCGATGCTATAGCCACGCTCCTGCAAAAAATCACAGGCAATCTGATCGTCATGCGTCAATAATGGGTTTTTATGACTAACAAAGTAGCGAGAAAGGTCGGAGCAACTAATAAATGCTATTTTTTTCCGCATGGATTGCACCTCATCTGAGTTCGTTGTTTGTTTGAACAGAGTATCTTCAAGCTGTACGGCCATTGTGAACTTACAAATCTATTATGCAAACTATTCCAAAAATTTGTGTCATTTCTTATTTTCTAAATGGGAGTTGTAGATGAAACGGTCAAATTGGATGGGCTTTCTTCTTTCTTTTGCATTAGCTGCAGCCAATCTGCAAGGGGTGACCTATGCTGCCTCTGAGAACAATGAAAACAGAGAAAATCTCGGTGCAAGATCTGCCCTTCTAATTTTAAATGTAGCTGCCACGACAGGCTACGTTCTTCAGCGGAAATGGGTGGTTGAAACGAAAGACGGAGTAAACGCAAGCTCTGTACTTGAATATCAGCAGAAGGCAACAGCCTCTGAGATTATAGCAATGGTCGCAGGTCTAGTTGGTTTATCGAGCTCATCTGCAAACACTGTCAGTATATTTGCGACTTGGGTTGGCATGGGAATTGGGATTGGAGCAAATGCCGAACTGGATAGCTTGCGTTCAAAGCTCCCAGCTGCAAGCGATGAGCCCACATGGGATGCTAAAAACATTCATAATGCTTGGCCTCTAGCTATAAACGCTATCGCTGCGCTAGTCACTATCCCAGCTCTAGGCTTAGGCTGCTCCATTACTACTAAGATATTATCGTGTTGGCAAAGAGGCCCCCTAAATCGAATGAGAGCCGTGGCTAGAACCGAAACTATGGAGCAGCCATAAAAAAACTTTAGTTATACTACACAATTCCGATAGAGGCTTGCATCCTTTGAGGGGTTTTTATGCAAGCTCGTGTCTTATATGTCGTGTTTCTGTCTCTTCTAGCATCCTGTCGTATCGCAACTCACAAGAGTAGCAACAAACCGACTGCGAGCACTCAAACTGCACAGCTCAATCAGTTGCAACTCGCTGGAAGCTACGCATCGGGAATAGACCTCGGCAATGCTGACTTCGTTGTTATGAGGGACTGTGATGCAACAGGCAAAACATGTACGAATGACATACTCTCGACTCAAGACCTAGATCCCAACTCAGATGTCCAACAAGATGCACTGCCAGCAATAGAACTCAACGCCAATGATACTGGCATCCTCCAAACCATCGCATGCAAAGATGAAAAAACTATAGATCCTAACGCACCATCCGTAGTCGATAGCACTCCCCCCTTAGGAGTCGAGCAAACCACAAAACACGTTAGCATTCAAAATGTCGACTACGCATGTGTAGTGAGTGTTGCACCGAAGAATGTGCTTATAAACGAACTTTCATCCTCCTCTCAGAGTTCATCATTAGAACTAGGTGACAAAGCAACAAATGCTCTGATGGGTGCAGCTGTAGGATTTAGCGTCGGATTTGCAGCAGGATTTGCCTTGACGAAGAATGCAGGTGCGAATGCCGATACCAAATACAATCAGGCTCTAGATCAGGCAAAAACAACCGGTGCAAAGGACATGACGTTCAAGCAAATTGTTATGACCGACTTCGATGGCACCCAAGGCTTAGGTGACTACGACCCACATCCGACAGGGTACGGTAAAGATCCTAATCGTCCTCTTGATCCACAGGAGTGGGAAGACTTTGCAAAACGAAAGTTGGGTGGCAACCAGGGCATGAAGGAACTGACCACCAAATATCAGCAATACAAAAACATGACAGCAACACAAATCCTTGCAGATTCGGATTTCGGAAAACATGTACCCGAACTTAAAGATCTTCCCTCGCTTAAGGGACAAACCATAAATTCCCTAGTCGAAGCTGGACACATGGTTAAGTTAAACGGCAACTACTACAATGCACCCACATGGCTAGAAGGATCCATTGAAAGCTTGCATAGGCACATCAAAGCCAACCGTTTGGTCATGTTCAATTCCACAAACTTTCGACCCAATGTTGCAAGCCTAATTGAAGCATCGATGGACCAAGAGTTCAGAAATAGTCAAAGACATCCCACATTGGGCATATTAGATACACAGTTACGTGATCCACGCCAGACGGAGTTCCCTGATTTACGTGCAAAAAATCCCTCATCGACAAAGACACGTTTTAAAAATGTCTATATCGGAACAGCTGCAGCTTTGGACATCAGTCCACCGACATCAAAGTCGGATCGTTTGAATGCCACGATATCAGGAACCAAAGTAAGGCTGTATGGTGACAAAACAGCAATTGCACAACGGACTTTCCAAGAAGCCGTAGGTGACGGGGCTCGCTTGCCCAGCGAAGGAGTCGAGATGGTGAGTCTCGATGACAAGGTCGTCAAGGCCAATGAATTCGGTCACTTTGCAAAAGACATTGGTGCGAAGCATGTCTTCATTCAATCCGCAGCAGTAAAATCATCAGTCCCAACTGAAATCAATGCACACATTGAAGCTTCTGATAAGATTTTTGATCGTACAAATTTTAATAAGATTGGTACTGGAGAAACAATTAAGATTTCTGATAACAGCATTAAAACAAATATTAAAAATGGAAGAAAACTTGATCTATCTAGGTTTAGTTCAGCATCCCTCTCCCCAAAAGCAACACCATCGAACGCCAAAGCTAAAACTGCAGGTCATGGTTTTGGTCGCAGCGCGCTCTCCGGAATACTTCTCGGAGGTGTGATGGGTAACCTTGGTGCAGTCTTCGGAGCCTCTAGTAGCGACCACTAAGCTTTTCCTAGATATCTCTAGGTTTCCATGAAAATATCTGTTCACAACCATATTTTCATGGAAACCTAAAAAATCCAAAGCTCCAATGGATTCAGGCCCACTAACGCTTTTGACAGCTCTTGCAGTAAAAAGTGCTCCGCCCCTGGATCACAACAGAACGAATAACTCCTTTACAGCGGTAGCATCTTTCATCCTCTCGAGCATAAACTTGAAGCTTGAGAGCAAAGGCACCGCTCTTGTGTTCTGCGTTTCGGTAGTCTCGAAAGGTTGTACCACCACTATCGATTGCAGATTGAAGAATCTTTTGAATAGCTCGCGCCAAATCTTGGAACTGATCTAACTTCACTTTCTTCACAGGACGCAAAGGATGAATACCGGCTGCAAAGAGTGCTTCGGATGCATAGATATTTCCAACACCTGCGACGATGCGTTGGTCCATGATGAAGCTCTTGATGTTGACCTGACGCTTTGAGGCTAGCGTTGCAAAATAGTTTCCGAGATCAGGATGTGTGAGTGGCTCTACACCGATCTTAGCAAGCAGAGGATGTTCGTTCCAATTAGCTCCCTCTATGGCTTCGATCACACCAAAACGCCTTGGATCACTAAAGTGCAGATACTGAAAGGTTCCATCCTGATTACGAAACGAGAAAATCGCATGCGTATGAGCCAGTACCGCTTCTGAATTTTCAGAGAAAAACATTTTGCCTGACATGCCTAAATGAAAGATCACCGTCCCGACATTCGTTTGCATCATAATGTATTTTGAACGGCGCACTACTCGCAACACAGGGTTGTCGAGTAAAATGCTCTGCACTTTAGCAACAGGAATAGGCGTACGAATATCTTTGCGAAAGAAACGAATGTTCTCTGCACTATGATTTTGTAATCGGGCATCGAGCTGTCGAACCACAGTCTCGACTTCAGGTAGTTCTGGCATTGCGTCCCTCTTCATTCGCCTGATGTCGTAACAGGTAGTCCCTATAGTTGACAACCTCTATTCCATGCGCAAACGGAAACCTCTCACCATTATAAAGTACGTAGGCCTTGTCACCAGATTCCCATATCGTTTGTATAGATTTGGACATCTTAGAATGAAACGTAGAGGTGTGTTTGATTTCGATTAATTCTTTATATAAACCTCGATCGATTATGAGATCGACTTCGACACCATGACTTGTTCGATAATAATAAAGATTTGAACCTGTTTTACGGTGAAGTTCGTCTTTAAAGATATCCGCAACTATAAAATTTTCAAAGAGGCTGCCAGTCATTGGGCCATTTTCGTAAAGATCATGATTCTTAATCCCCGTTAGATAAGCAACTAAACCAGTATCATAAAAATAAAGCTTGGGTGATTTGACAATACGCTTGCCAAAATTTTTAAAGTAGGGAGGCAATAAAAAGATAATGTAGGACGCTTCCAATACCGAGATCCATCGTTTTACAGTCGAAAGAGACACTCCAAGCTCATTCGCTAAACTGCTCAGTTCAAGCTGTTGAGCCGCTCGTGTTGCAAGCAAACGGATCAAACGCTGAAAATCTCTCAAATCACCGATCATTCCCACAGAACGGACATCTTTATTGATATAGGTATCCAAATATGAACCATACCAGTCATCGGCCAAGCGATAGCTGCGTTCAACAAGCTCGGGATAGGAACCTCTATAAATGAGCTCATCTCTATGCGTAGAGTCTACTTCAGAAAATTGGAACGGCAATAGAGTCAGAAGACCTATGCGTCCAGCCAAAGACTCCGAGATACTTTGCATCATCGTAAATTGACTGGATCCAGTTAAAATAAAGTTACCGTAATGACTCCGATCTTTGTCGACACGCAATTTAATGTGATTAAAAATCTCAGGGACCTTTTGAACTTCGTCAAAAATCGTCCGCGTAGAGTAACGCTGGAAAAAACCTTCAGGATCCCGAGCTAGAAATTCCTGGGCCCGATAATCATCAAAACTAACAAATTGGTAATCTTTTAGGCAATGCTGCAGCAAGGTTGACTTCCCAGACTGCCGCGGACCAGTAATTGCAACGACTGGGAAATTATCAATATATTCTAGAAGCTTAGATTCTATCAAACGAGTCTTATAGGTCATAATAAAAATCCGTGTAATTCTTCGATGCCATAGAAGAATTACACAAAAAAGACTGAACACCAAGTCATTATTAGGGAAAAATAGTTTTTTGATTGAGCTTATAAGGACATAGAAACTTCTGCGGGATCAAACATTAGAGACTAAGCAGGCTCCGCCAAGGAGCTCTTGAGATTACGAAAGCCTTCTTCGATGGACACGCGTGGAGAATAGTGAAAGTCATGTTGGGCCTGCTTGTGACTGAAGTAACAAGAACGCGCTAAATTCAAAGCAACAAAACGTGTAAGCGGAGGTTCACGATCGTAGATACGACGCAAGCGATAGTAATTTTCCACAAAAAATGCAGCTACAAGCACAGGAAAACTCGGAACACTTCTGCGCACAGGCTGCATCCCCATACTATCGAGCAAACCATTGATGAACTCCCATATTTCTATGGGTCGCTCCTGTCCAACAAAATAGGCTTTACCCCCATTAGGAGATTCAAGACTCAACTCTTCGAGAGCAAGCACATGCGCTTCTGCAGCATTATCGATATACGTCACATCTACTTTGTTCAAACGTGCACCCAACTTGCGTAAACGTGGAGCAAGTTCACGTATGCGTGGTACAAAGTGTGGGTCCCCTGGCCCCCAGATAAGATGCGGTCGAATTGCAGTTGTTGCTAGATACTGCTCACCATGAGCATTGAGTACCTTCTGTTCTGCAAGCATCTTGGTATAGGAATAGCTACCCAAATGCGTATGCGCATATGGCAACGACTCATCAGCTCCACAGATGTCCTTGCCACTAAAGACCACACTCGGTGAACTTGTAAAGACCATGCGACCCACACGCATTTTTTGTGCTGCAGCAATCACATTTTGCGTACCGATCACATTCGTTTTATAAAAATCATCCGGATCTCCCCATGAGCCCACTTGCGCTGCGGTATGTATGATGCCCTCGCATCCCTGCATTGCACTTTCAAGGTCAGACTTTGAAAGCACTGAGCCTTCGACACAACGGATGCCAAGCTGCTCCAGCTCTGGGTACTTTTTGCGAGAGAAGCTAAGCACCTCATAACCCTTAGACTGCAACTGTCGACAAATTGCAGAACCAAGGAAGCCCCCTCCACCTGTAACGAGTATTTTTTCTTTCATCTCGGGATACCTTTTTTGATGAAAAGAAATACTAACCGATGCATGGCTGGTTCAGCAATACGTGATTTAGCGAGGTGTCGCACTACGAGCATTGATAGTAGAAGGATCCAAAGCAGGGAACTTCGAATAAAAATAGCCCTCTGGGGTATCTATACCTAATTTCTTTCTAGCTTTCATCGGCATAGCTTGAACTTCAGGTGAAACAATGTCTTCATGCAGTTGATTTGCGGTTAGTCCATTTTTGGAAGGATCTTTACTATTTGATCTAAACTCAGTCCAATAGCGTTTAATCGCTACTTTGGTTTCCAATGGAAATTCTTTGATATTCGCATAGTCTTTCATGTGGGTGATGATGTGAACGGGATTCATCACTGGTTGAAAACCTTCTTTCTCCATTACAAGCAAAGCATCAACGTAGTTTTGGTGGGGGTTGTGGGGAAGCTTAGGATTTAGATCAGCGGTATTGCCTTTTGGAATCGTCGTTGATACGTATTCGCCATTTTTATTTTGAAAAACAAAGGTCAACGGATAATCATTGTTTAATTCTTGCGAAAAATCCCAGTTCTTGTCTTCGGTACCATGATGCATAATCGGAGGACGTTCCATTGCTTCCGCCGAAAAGCCCTTCACTTCTTTGTAATCTTCAATCGGTTTGAATCTAAAATCCATGGCATGCCCAAAAACCTCATTCATACGATAGCCTGCGTCCCGAACTGCAGCAACAGCTTCTGCGCTTGCTTCACTTTCCGGTACAGCATCGTTGATATAGCGAAATGCTTTTGTATAATCAAGGCGTCGATTCGTTACAATTTGCAGAAGGTCAAGATCCGATGTTATCTCTTTGGCACTAAGAATTCGAGCGTTGATCCTATCGAGCTTTTCAGAGTCTGTAAGATGAATCCAATTATCTCCCTCCTCTTTTTTGACGAGAAACTCTGCGTAAGATTTCACTGCAGATTGCGCATCATCTTTAGGAACACCAGGACTACTCGCCCATTCTTTAAGGAGGCTCGGAGTACCATTCTTCATGTATCTTGGATCTGCATGGAAATTTTCAAAATTTTCAACGTCGATGAGACTTTTGTCGTCTGCCAATTCCCATTGAAAGTCATCTTTGCTAGAAATGGGTTTGCCACTCGTCCTTTTCATAGCAACAAAATTTTGAACGGTTCCATCTTCACTAAGCATCCGTCGCATGTGAGGCTTAGCTATACTAGATGGCAAACCATCTTCCTCGATCTTCGTCAAAGAGGACTGCGATAATTTGTTAAAAAATTTGATCTGCTTTTTGAGTTCTTCACCTTGCAACTTACCAGTTACTTTAGCAGAACTGCTCCCTTCGATAGGAACCTTACCAGTAAATTCGTCAGATTTCATCTTAAGACCGAATGGTTTCGTAGTATAGCCTTCCCCCTGCAAAATATAGCCTTTATCTGTGACGTTACGACTAATCATTGCGACTTTCTGCGCCTTCATTTCTTGTTCATAAAGAGCTCTCGCTTCAGGACTCAAGTTTGCAAATGGTTGCTTGTAGTTTTTTAGACGAAGCGCATTCTGAGCTGCCTCAAGAATATCCTTCTGAGGTTTTGATATCTGAAAGGGATTAATGCTCTCCATTTTTGAAGCAAGGCTTTGAACCTTCATAAATTCCATTGTCTCAGACATATGAAGCATTGCAAATTTTTTGCCGATCTCTATCTGATAGCTCTCAATCTCTCTTTGCATAGACTCGAGAGCTTCCGTGTTTCTTTTCAGCCTTCTCCATAAAGGGAGATGCATATCAATGATCTCATTGAGATCGGATAAATAGGCCTGCTTTTTATTAAACTCTGTAAGATCTAAAACGCCATCGACATCTCGAATACCAAGATCCTCTTTGATACTATCGATAGTTGCCACCCGTGGAGTTGCACTTGATTTGGGTGGCGTGAGGCGTTGCAGAGATTTATCACGAAAGACCTTCCAATTTTTTTGAAAACTCTTTAAATCACTGATTTCAAAATTCATACCGCCTTGGTCTGGGGTAACCTTACGTAAAATATAGCCCTTGGATACAATCTTGGGGCGCAGCTCTTCTAATTTATTTTTAGTTATGTACGCAGCAGGCGTGTCTGTATGCACTTCTGGGGTATTTTTTTTGAATAGACCCGATATGTTCTCACCAACCTCAGCTGCAGAGATAAGACGCAAACCCTCTTCATTTTCGACGAAATATTGACCAGCATTCGTAGCATCTGATTTAGTACTCTGCAGATGCTCAACGCTACCACTACTGCTTTGCTCTATATGTGGAGAATTTCGTTTGCAGGACAATATTGGATATAGAAATAACCCTAGAATAACTAAGCGAGTCATGAAGATTCTCCATCAAGGATTTTCTTCATTTTAGCATGAATTTTAAAAAGCGGATGATGTGTGCCTAGGTACCGAGGAAAGCTTTTACAGAGAGCAGAAGACGAAAGCCATGTACACTGCCACGTTCAACAACTGTCTGTGCTAGCCCAGTGCTGTCCAACCTTTCGTAGGAGGCACGAAAGCGCGACATCATAGGAAAGGCTGCCTGCAAAGCGATGAGCAAGCCCTCGTTCCTAGTGATAAGAGCATCTTGATCATGTGTATCAAGACGTGGAGCTCTCATAAAAGACATGAAAAAACCAAAACTCGCATCGATAAGCATAAAGCGACTGCTGTAATGAGTTACGATTCCATCAGGACTGCTTGGAGGTGGATCATCGACGTCATTGCGCGCGTAAGATTTTCCGACAAACTCTTGGTAGTTTATGCCACTCAGAACACCTAAGCCCACTCGATGCTCACGTAGCGACCGTTTTTGCAGACTGTGGCCCGCAACCATACCAAATCCCGTACCTTGGTAGTCCAGTCGCGCTGTCTGAAAGTTTGTTCCAAAGGGGCCAAGGTAGAAATCGGCATTAGCAAGTAGAAAATAATGAGGTCGGATGACTCCATACCCGATGCCAAACTTTGCACCCATACCATCGACAGCATGTCCAGCATTGGCTTCTTGGGTGTAACGCAAGAGAGTGCTTTCGAAGACCCAGACCCGACTCTTTGTTTCTGTTGAAAGAGATGCTGTTGGGGCCTTTGTTTCTGCAAAAGCAATGGAACTCATACTGAGAATAACGAGTGCTACCGCTCGGATCAAGGCGTACTCCCTAGATTTTTGCGCTTGTGCTTTTCCATCAACTTAATGATCACAATCGATACCTCATACATTATATACAAGGGGATGGCCATCGACACCTGCGAAACTGGGTCTGGTGGAGTCAGCAGTGCCGCAACAATTAAAATGATCACAATGACGTAACGTCGATAGGTCGTAAGCATCACGCTATTGATCACTTCTAATGAAGCGAGCAGAACCAGTATCAGGGGCGTCTCAAACATAAATCCAAAACCAAGTATCATAACGGTAACAAGAGATAAGTAGTCCGAGACCGTAATCATCGGAGTGCCAACTTCCATACCAATATTGATGAGAAACTCTAAGCACATTGGGATGATGAAATAGAAACTAAACAAGAGTCCACTGACAAAGAGTCCTACGGATGCCCAGACGAAAGGCACTACGTACTTGCGTTCGGAAACATACAAAGCAGGCTCGATGAACTTCCAAAACTGGTAGAGCCAGTAAGGACATGCGAGTATTAAGGCTGCTAGAAAAGCAACTTTCATATCGGCAAAAAGAACTTCGAGAGGCCCTGTAAAATGTAAGGTCTCGGCCTGTTTGGGCAGAGACTTTATCAGGGGTTGCTTAAGAAAATTGATGATCGGTGTCGCATAAAACAAGCAAGCAAAGAACAAGAGAGTGATCGCTGAGATCGCTCGAACCAGACGTGTACGCAATTCACCAAGATGCTCCAAAAGTGGCATCACCTTAGCACCGCTGAGCAGGCTCTGTTCGTTATCGTGCGTTGTCAATTGTGTGCCTCCAACCAGTTTTTGCCATAGCCAATATCTGCAACGAGTGGCACAGAAAGTTGCATAGCCCCTTCCATCGCTTCGCGAATGAGTGGAATCAGCGTATCAACTTCCTGCAAAGAACATTCAAATACGAGTTCGTCATGAATCTGCAAGAGCATCTTTGCGGCAAGTCCTTTTTCACGGATAGCTTTGTCGATGCGAATCATGGCAAGCTTGATCAGATCCGCAGCTGTACCTTGGATCGGTGCATTCACTGCAATATTGCGTGCGTTGGAGAGCATGAGACCGGGCTTTTGGTCCAGTCCATCGATACGACGTTTGCGACCGAGCAAGGTCTTGCTGTACCCATGTGCCGTTGCGTAGTCGATCGCATTATCCATCGACACTCGGATGCGAGGGAATGCTTCGAAGTACTTTGCAATAAAGTCCCGTGCTTCTTGAAACGACACCCCTGTGGTCATCGCGAAGCGTTGGGGCCCCATTCCATAGGCAACTCCATAGTTGATTGCTTTGGCTTGGGAACGTTCGTCTTTGCTGACACTGTCAAGATCTTTGCCAAAGACAGTCGCTGCAGTGGCTGTGTGAATGTCTTTACCATCAACAAAAGCCTGGATTAGGTTTTTGTCTTGCGAAATGTGAGCAAGCAAACGCAACTCAATCTGTGAGTAGTCGGCAGAAACCAACACGCGATCTCCCTGACCTTCGAAAGCACTACGGATCTTGCGTCCGACTTCGGAGCGAATCGGGATATTCTGCAAATTCGGATCAGATGAGCTCAAACGACCAGTTGCTGTGCCTGTTTGATGAAAGCTTGTGTGTATGCGCTGCGTGGTCTTGTTGATCATCAAGGGAAGCGTATCCGTGTACGTTCCTTTGAGTTTGGTCAGCGTTCTATATTCCAATATTGCAGCAATCATTGGGTGAGCAGACATATCTTCGAGTACGGAGACGTCGGTAGAAAATCCACTCTTGGTCTTTTTGAGTTTTTTGATGCCTAGTTCTTCATGAATCTTTAGTTTTTCAAAGATAATCACCTGCATCTGTTTTGGTGAGTTAAGATTAAACTCTTCACCAGCAAGTTCAAATACAGTTTTTTCTAATTCGAGTAAGCGTTCTGCAAGTCCTTGCGAAATGGCTTGCAAAGTTGAGACATTGACATAGATACCCGCCTGTTCCATGTCCGCAAGTATGCGTACGAGTGGGACTTCAATATCTTCGTAAAGTTTTTGCAAGTCTTCTTCGTGCAAACGGGGCACAAGGTTTTCATTCAAACGCCAGCAGCAGTCGGAGTCTTCACATGCGTAGTATGAAAGCAAGCCTATATCTACATCAGACATCGGTATCTGATATTTGGGGCCCATGAGTTCGGTCGTTGGTATTTTTTGTAAGTCCAGCACACGTTGTGAAACAGCATCGATACCATGCTGAGCCGTTGAGTCCAGGAGGAAGGAGGCCAGCATCGTGTCACCGAAGGGGCCACAGACTTCGACACCGGAGTTGTGTAACATCTGCAGATCGAATTTAAGATTGTGTGCAATTTTTTGCTTAGATCCATCCGCAAAAATAGGATGCAGCTCTTGAAGGACTTCATCCGCACTGAGCCCATCGAGATTTTTTGGCAGCAACGGGACATAGTAGGCTTTGCCTGCTGATACGGCAAAGCTAATTCCTATGATGCGTGCATCGATGCAGTCCAGGCCGGTCGTCTCAACATCAAAGACAAAGCTTGATGTGCTTTGGAGGGCGCTTACTAATCGTGTGAAGGATTCTTTTGTATTCACAAAATGATAGTGTCGAGCCAGTTTATCTTTGCCGTATGTTTCCAACACTTCGGGGAGATTTTTCGGTTGAAACTGAGCTTTTGAAGCTTTTTTGGGTTCCTTCTTAGGACTACTGCGCTCACGAATGCGTTTGATGAGAATGCGAAATTCTAATTCCTCAAGAAATTGCAAAACGGGTTCAGCACTAAGAGATTGTTCCCAATCGATGCCCATATCACGGAGAGCAACATCAAATGCAATATCTTTCTTGATGGTCACGAGTTCTTTAGATAGAAACGCTTTTGCTCGGTCACGCACCAGTGCGTCTTTATGACGTTGATTGCGTACCTCTTCAATATGTTCATAGAGATTTTCTAAGCTGTGGAATTCTTCGATAAGTTTGGCAGCTCCCTTATCTCCGATTCCATGTACTCCAGGAACATTATCGCTGCTGTCTCCGATCAAAGCGAGCATGTCGATGACTTGCGATGGTGCACATCCAAAACGTTCGCGCACACCTGCAATATCGACACGTTTCATGACACCGCCCTTCTGCGGTGAATAAAGCCAAACATTTTCGTTGACCAATTGCATGAAGTCTTTGTCACCAGATATAATGTAGCAATGCAACTCAGGAGACGCGAGCTGCGTCACTAAGGAGCCGATGATGTCATCTGCTTCATAACCAGCGATGCGAATAACTGGTATGCCAAGCACTTCGAACATTCGGAAAAAATAAGGCATCTGCAAACTAAGCTCTTCCGGAAACTCCGTACGGTTGGCTTTGTATGCTTCGTACATCTCATGTCGGAAAGTTGCCTCTCGCGAGTCGCATGCAACGACGACATAGTCGGGTCGCTCCTCATCCATGAGTTTCATAAGAATGGTGAGGCTTCCATAAATTGCAGATGTTGGAAGCCCTGTGGACGTAAGGAGTGGACGCCCACCCATTGCGTGATGACTGCGAAAGGCCATAGCCATCGCATCGATAAGCAAAAGTTTTTTAACCGTCATTGGGTTGCCTTGTGATCGCTATTGAGTCGACTGAGATTAGCTCTTACACTGTGGATGTTTATATAGGGATTCCGTTCGTTTGGAAATCGGTCAACGACCCGCGTCCTTAAGGAGGTAGCCCCGCCTCAGAGTGGATGCAGTTCAGCAGAAAAAACAGGAGACATTATGAGTGAAACGGTCGAGCTAAAGATTGGCAACAAGTCGCACTTCTTTCCCGTTATTACTGGTACTTACCAGGAAAAGGCCATCGATGTTCGCAAGCTGCTCCAGGAAACGGGTTACATCACACTGGACTCCGGATATGGCAACACCGGCTCCTGCTTAAGTTCTATCACTTACATCGATGGAGATAAGGGTATACTGCGTTACCGCGGAATCCCTATCGAAGTCTTGGCCGAAAAATCAACCTTTGTCGAAACCAGCTTCCTTCTTATTTACGGACACCTTCCTAACAAAGAAGAGCTCTCTACATTTAGCGATCTGCTTCGCTACCACTCTCTAATCCATGAAGACATGTTGCATTTCTACGATGGCTATCCTTCGACAGCACATCCAATGGCCATTCTGTCGTCGATGATCTGCTCTTTGTCCGCATACTATCCGGATGCATTGGATCCAAAAAACAAAGCCCAAGTGGACTTCCTTGTCCCACGCGTCTTGTCAAAGCTGCGCACGATTGCGGCATACTCATTCAAAAAATCGATAGGCCAACCGGTTGTCTATCCTAAAAATTCTCTGAGTTTCTGTGAAAACTTCCTTTACATGATGTTTGCACTTCCTACCGAACCCTACGAAATCGATCCAGATGCAGTGGATGCACTTAACCTTCTGTTGGTTCTGCACGCAGATCATGAGCAAAACTGCTCCACTTCGACGGTGCGCTTGGTTGGATCTTCCGATGCAAACCTCTTCGCATCCATCGCGGCAGGTATCTGCGCACTGTGGGGACCAAAACACGGCGGCGCAAACCAAGAGGTCGTCGAGATGCTTGAGGAGATCGAACGCAATGGTAGCGATGTCAACAAAGCGATTGCAGCTGCCAAAGATAAAAACAGCGGCTTCCGCCTGATGGGATTTGGTCACCGCGTCTATAAAAATTACGATCCACGAGCACGAGTGATCAAGAAAGCCTGTGATAAACTCTTAGCTAAGATGAAACGCAAGGATCCATTGCTCGATGTCGCCAAGCGCCTCGAAGAAGCAGCTTTGAAAGATCCATACTTTGTTGAGCGTAAATTGTATCCGAATGTAGATTTTTACTCCGGGATAATGTATCGAGCCTTAGGTATTCCAACCAACATGTATACGGTCATGTTCTCACTCGGCCGCCTGCCTGGTTGGATCGCTCACTGGCGCGAAATGCATCTGCAAGGTGAAGATCGCATCGGTCGTCCACGCCAAGTCTTTACAGGTGCTGCCTTGGCGGACTATGTACCACTAGAGCAACGTTAATCGAGAGAAAGTCCCTCGTTAATTCAGAGGAGACACGGAGAAAGTAATGATGAAGAGATTTTTCACCCTAATTCTGTGCTTGCTGTTTGTACCCACACCATGGGTCTGGGCTGCAAAAACAGATCGCGAGCATGCTCAGGTTTCTACAGATAATTCTCAAGACGACAAACATGTTGCGTCGGGTGGAAATTCTTCAATCATCGAGCGTGGCCTTGGGTCAGGAAGCCCGATTGTCATTGCTGTACTCTTGATGCTCTTGTCTATGAGTGTTGCGACATGGGCCATCTTCGTTGCTAAATGGATACACTTGCGCCGTTTGGAAAAACGCAGCAAGGATTTTCTAAGCGTTTTTTGGGAGAGTCGTTCACTCAAAGAACTCAACTCCCGTCTCAGTGAATTCAGTTATAGTCCTCTTCGAGAAGTCTTTCGCTCTGGTTACACCGAACTTCTGCGTAACAGTCACCTCAAGGACCAGGTGACACTTCCGGAGATGGCTGCTGCTGGAGCGATGGACAATTTGAAGCGTTCCCTACACAAAGCTAAAATTAGCGAACGTCGTCAGATGGAACGTTTTCTTTCGTTCTTGGCCATCAGTGCTTCTGCATGTCCGTTCATCGGACTTTTTGGAACAGTTTGGGGCATCATGTCCTCATTTGAAGGCATCGCACAGTCTGGAAGCACAAGCCTTGCCACTGTAGCTCCAGGTATTTCCGAAGCGTTGATAGCAACAGCTTTTGGGCTTGCAGCAGCTATCCCAGCTGTTATCGGTTACAATATCGCAAGTCAAAAGATTCGCAGTCAACTCTGCACAATTGATATTTTTTCTGCCGACTTTCTAAATATCATCGAACGCTTCTTCGTGAGTGACCGTACAAAACAGGATACAAGTTCTCTAGAAAACAGCAGACTGAGCCCAGGAGTTTAGAATGTTGGGACGCATCGGTCTCGGAGGAGACGACAACAACGAAGAGTTGGCTGCGCATGCCGAGATCAACATCATCCCACTTGTGGATATTATGTTGGTGTTGCTGATTACGTTTATGATTGCAGCCCCGCTCTCCATACGTGGTATCAACGTCAATTTACCGACGAGTCGAGCCAAAGGACAAAACGTCGAAGGCGCCAAAGTCGTTCTAACAATTGATCCAGCTGGGCATTTTTATCTTGATAAGGTGCGAGTAGTTCCCGACCAACTGCAAGCCAAATTTGCTGCGATTTTTGCGGTAAAAAAAGAAAAAAATCTTTTTATACGTGCCGATAAAGCAGTTGCCTACGGACGAGTTGTGGATGCAATGTCGGCAGCGAAACTTGCCGGTGTCGACAAAATCGGTATGCTCACCACTCCACCAGAAACACAGCACGACTAGAAGCGAGGAGCGCAGTTTAGGTGCTAAACGAGCACCGCAGCGACGATAGCAACGCAGCTATCGTTTCTGTCAGACAGAACCTAAGGAATGATGTGAGTACTCACTTATACGAATCCTATAACCAAGAATCCGAAACCAAGCTTGTGCGTTGGCTTATCGCAAGTTCGGTTGTCGTGCATTTGGCTTTTTTAATTTTTGATCCTTCGTTTTTATTTTTTAGGTCTCAGCCTACAGTAGACGAAGGGTCTATCGATATTGATATCATTGCAATCGATAACAATCCCCCACAAGCGGAGGCAGAAGCTCCTCCTCCACCAGAAGTTCCTGAACTGCCACAAATCACCAAACGTTTTGAAATCGAGACCCCTCCTAAACCTGAGGAGTTGGTTGAGGAAGAGCAAAAAAAACCTGCTCCTGAAGAACCAAAAATTGAAATCGATCACAAAAAAGATGAAGATGCGACCAAGATTGCTCTTGATCGTCTGATCAAAGAAGTGAACAGGCAGAAGAACAAAGATAAAACTGCGGACAAGCATCTGCTGACCGACGCCCTTAAAGAGCGCAAGAAAGAATTAGAAACGAACCAACTGCATGGAATGCTAAGCATCGGCAACACACGCTCAGGCTATGCATCCGTCGTTAAAGCTTGGATACAACGAAATTATGCGTTACCTGAAATTTTTGAACTCAAGCATACTCATTTGCGAGCCGTCGTAAAACTCGTGATCAATGATGAAGGCAGCATTCTAAGTCTTGACTTAGCTGACTCCTCGCATAACAACATCTTTGATCAACTAGCATTAAAGACGGTCGAGAAAGCAGCCCCTTTCCCGAGTCCACCTCGTGACTGGGTAGGCAAAACCATTACACTCCCCTTTGAAACACAACCGGTCGAATAGGAAACATCATGTTTAAAATAATGATTCTGTCTGTATTAAGTATTGGCGTTTGCCCACTTTTTGCAAGTGCTGAAAACCCTGCTCCACAAGCTGCTCCAGCTCAACAAGTAGCACCGATGATGAGCAACGATTCAAGAGTAATCAATATCAGCAACCCCAGTTTTCGTAAGCTGATTGTTGCTTTGCCTGACTTCGATGGGGACTTGCAGGATACCGAGCTTGTTGCGCTAAAAAAACAAGCTAAAGAAGACCTTCCCTTTCTTTTGCAGTTTACGGGCTTCTTCAAAGTGATCGGACAAGATGCTTTCGCGGGTAAAGGCGACCAGCAAAACCTTGATGAACTTGCATTTTGGAAAATGATCAGTGTCGATACTGTCGTACAAGGTAAGTTTAGCAAAAGTGGGAAAATCCCTATGCTCGAGATCTCTGGTCTCGACGTGTACCGCGGACGAAGACTTGATAAAAAACGATATGAAGTCCGCAATGGTGAGCAGCTTTATAATGCATTGAAGAGCTTCGTTGATTCTCTACTTGAAAGCTACACGGGTCAGCCTGGAATCTTTCAGTCGAAGATTGTCTTTACTGGAAAAAAGACCCCAAAGAGCCAAACTGCAATTTTTATGTGTGATCCCGATGGTCACAATGTGGAGCAATTGAGCAAAGGAAATGACATCCATATTTCACCAGCTTGGGATCCAACTGGCAAAAAAGTGATTTATACATCCTACCAATCTGGCAACCCAAATCTTTACATACAAGACTTACGCACACGCAAAACCAATGTGGTCCCTGGACTAGCCTTTGCAAACAAAGGCTTGATGAATAGTGGTGGGTACTATTCTCCACAAGGTAAAATCATTGCATATTCACAGATTCGTCAAGCAAAGGGTGATCGTACAGGTGGTTCTGAAATCTATGTAGTTCCTCCCGAAGGTGGTGCTCGTCGTCCTTTGATCGCAGGCAATGGTATCGACGTTGATCCGATCTTTTCTCCCGATGGCAAATGGTTGGTATACGCCTCCGGTCGCTACGGCAATCCTCATCTATTCCGAGCAGAGCTCGCATGGAACGCAGATTTTACTGATGTCAAAGTTAAGAACGAACTACGTCTCACCTATGCAGGATGGTGGAATACGATGCCAACATGGTCACCCAACTCTCAGAAAATTGCGTTTGCAGGATTTGATAAGGGGATCAATCGCTTCGATATTTTCATCATGAACATCGATGGCTCTAAACTCGAACGTTTGACATTACAGTCTGGTGACAACAAGGGTCCGACCTATTCTCCGAACGGACACCTCATCCTCTTCCACTCCAGTCGAGTCGGCACGGCAAACGACCGCGGACGCAACCAACTCTACATTATGAATGCAGATGGCACGGAGCAACGCGTTATCCCAACCGGTCTTTTTTCTGCAGAAGACGCCAAGTGGGGACCCTATCTGAAAGAGATGGAGTAAAAACACTTGCTTTGTGCATAGAGACTAACGTCTCTTCCGTTTCTTTTTCGGAGTTTCGCTCGTAAACCATGTCATGAGTTCAGAATGATGCTGAGGTTGGCACAAACGAAATCGTTCTATTGGATTTTCTGGAAAACTTGACGGACACTGTTGAGAAACTGAGGGGCGCACCGGGAGCTCAGGTATTGACTCACTTGGTTGAGCTAAGGTCTGAGAAAAATTTCGATAAAACAAAGGGTCTAAGCCAAAATCCGAAGGCTGATCGGATGAAGTAAAGAACGAACCCTCCACAATAGAGTTGGAGGAGCTTGAAGACGAGCTACTCCCAATAGACGGTCCTGAAGAATTCGTATATTCCGAAACCCAATTCAAGAAATCTGAATCATCCTGCGCCTGAGGTCTGGCTTCGCTTGCTTCTCCTGCGGATATGGCTTTAGGGGTTGGAGGAAGAACCTGAACCGAAGTCGATGCTTGATCATCTATATACAATACTTCGCTAGACAGAGGATTGAGATATGACAAGATAGCAAATCTCTCTCGTTCAACTCCCCATTGTTCAATGTATTGCAAGAGCATCAAAATGTTATCCGAAGCAAACTCCTCAGAAGATGGATAGAGCCTTGGTCGAAACATTACTCGAGAAAGCAGGCCATGAATGAAGCTCAATATGTCCGTTTCGGATATCGAAAAATAACGCTCAGTATTCTGAAGCTCAAAGTAAATATAGGGGAGAGAGGCATTCAAATGCAGCCAAAATTCGAAAGGAATATCAATTGGCATCCCAGGTGGATCATTCACATGAGATTGCCACATCAAATTACGAATATTGAATTCGATGCGACTGGAAAGATCAAAAATCTCTTTACGGACTCGGGTTGGAATGAGCTCTAAAAATAACGCATGCAAATGAGCTTCTTCGGAATAAGGGATATTGAAAGATTGCATCACTCCCATGAAAGCTCTCAAAGAGACAAATGTCACAACTGCAGTATCATGAAACTGACGGTCGAGCCGAACAATATTTGACACTGAGTTGGTATTGTCTTCACTAACAGCCCATACAGGCGCTGAGAGACACAAAAGTAGAAGAATGACTTTCACTATCTCACTCCGCTTATTAAATCAAAACAGCGGTCAAAGCCGTCTTGTTACCACCATCGACACGCACAGGTAGCTCCATACCAACGAGATTGCGTCCTGAATGGACTTTGATGAGACGGAAGTGTTCGGTCTTACCATAGTAAGTGTCTTCTTCTTTTTTGCTCTTGTAGTGAAATAAGACACTGCGTTCTTGTCCATACTCTGCTTCAACCTGTCGCAAACTGATACTGTCCTGCAAAGCATTGAGTCTTGCTAGACGTTCGAATTTAACAGATTCAGGCACCTGTTCTAGAAAACGAGCTGCTGCAGTACCCTTACGAGGAGAGTATGCAAAAGCGTAGACGAAACTATAATCTGCCTTGCGTACTAGATCATAGGTTTGCTCAAAGTCTTCTTCAGTCTCACCAGGAAAACCGACGATCAAATCGGTCGAAATCGCAATATCTGGAATCGCAGATCGTAACCAAGCAAGTCTTTCAAGGTACTCGGCCTGGGTAACTTTGCGTTTCATTGCTGCTAAGATGCGATCACTACCACTCTGCACTGGCAAGTGTATGTACTTACCAAGTTTGGGTTGTGTTGCAAAAAGATCAGCAAGAGGCTTTGTAAAATCATGGGGGTTAGACGTTGTAAAACGCAAACGACTCAGACCTTCCACATTCGCAACCGCACGCAGGAGGTCTACAAAGGGACCATCCTGGCTTGCTGTGAGAACACCTGATTCGATCAAATCCGAACCATAGCTATTGACGTTCTGTCCAAGCAGAGTGACTTCGAGAGCTCCACCTGCGACGAGACGTTCCACCTGTGCTACGATGCTTGCAGGTTTTTCAGAGATCTCACGCCCGCGTGTGAAGGGGACTACGCAGAAGGTACAGAAATTATCACAACCCTGTTGGATATTGACGTAGCGTGTGACTTCGTTTTTGCCAGTCAAGGTCTCCGGTGTGATCGGAAAATCATCTTCGGTTTCTTCAACCTTAGCTTCGCTTTTCTTGGCGAAACCAGTCGCTAACTGCTTCTGATGTGTCGCTCTAAAGTCTGCAACAAGACGTGGGAGTTCCTTGATCTTTCCTGGGCCCAATAAGATATCGATGGCCGAAGATTGCTCGAGAAGTTTTTTGCCCTCAGCTTGTGCCACACAACCAGCAACAGCAACCATCATCGGACGCTGCTCTTTCATCTGTTTGAGCATACCAAGACGACTCATCACTTTGTGCTTTGCTTTTTCACGGATGTGACAGGTGTTGAGTATGATCAAATCAGCATCGTCTGCAGTCGGAACCCAACTGTAGTTTTCGAGCTTCATCAGCGACAGCATGCGTTCGCTGTCTGCAACGTTCATTTGACAGCCCCAAGTTTCTATATGAACTTTGAGCGACGGATTAAGTGTATTTTCTGTATTTTGCATAATTACTTCTTGCGGTTTTTTTGCCGAGCTTTTTTTGCTGCTTTTCGGGCTTTTTTAATCTTATCGTGGTCGACTCTTTTCAAAAGAGCACTACCACCACCAAAATCCATATCATCTCCAAAACCAGGCATTCCAGGCATTTTCGGCATACCAGGCATTCCACCCTGACTTGCAAGTTTGCGCAGTTGGTTCATTTGAGAGAGAGCATTCATGCCTGGAATTTTTCCCATCATGCCCCCACCGAGGTTCTTACCCATCTTGCCCATAAACTTACGCATAGTACGGAAGCGATTGACGAGTTCGGTCACTTCGCGAATGCTGCGTCCACTACCTTGTGCAACGCGTCGTGCTCGACTGTAGTCGATGAGATCAGGCATGAGTTTTTCTTTTTTGGTCATCGAATCGATCATCGATTTAATTTTGACCAACTCTCTATCATCGACATTCACTTCTTTGGGAATTAGATTCTGCATTGGAAGTTTTGCGATGATATCTTTGAGTGAGCCCATCTTTTGGATCGTTGCGATCTGCTCATAGAAGTCATTGAAATTGAAACGACCTTGCAGCATGCGCATGGTCTCTTCTTCTTTGTTACCATCGGCAACGCGTTCGAAGTCTTCCATCAACCCGATGATGTCACCCATCCCGAGTATGCGACTTGCAATACCCTCTGGACGGAAGACCTCCAGACGGTCTAGACCCTCACCCGTACCGACAAACTTGATCGGCTTCCCAGTGATTTCACGGATACTGAGCGCTGCCCCCCCGCGTGAGTCACCATCGAATTTGGTCATCACTATACCGGACAGAGCGAGACGTTCGTCAAAGGCTTTAGCTGTCGTAACTGCGTCTTGACCCATCATCGAGTCGCAGACGAGCAGAATGTGGTCTGGTTTGGTCAAATCACGGATAGCATTGAGTTCAGCCATCAGAGCGGTATCGATACTTAGGCGTCCAGCTGTATCGTAAATAATGACGTCACAGCCTTGCTCGACAGCATATTTTTGCGCTTGTTGGCAGATGTCTTGGGGCTTTGCATTTTCAATATGGAAGACGGGGATATGAAGTTTTTCCCCGAGTATTTTGAGTTGTGTAACTGCAGCGGGTCTATAGATATCTGCAGCAACTAAGAGGGGCTTGCGATGCTTACGCTCACGCAGGTACTTGGCAAGCTTACCTGAGGTTGTCGTTTTACCTGTCCCTTGTAAACCGACCATCATGATTTTCACGAGGTGCGACGGGAGCTTAAGCTCAGTCTCACCCTCACCCATCAGTTTTTCGAGCTCGTTCTTACAGATACTGACGAAGTGATCGCCGGCACTGACTTGCATCTTTTGGCCGCCAGTACCCGTGCGCAGATTGACTTCTTGTCCGAGGGACTTTTGTTTGACTCGTTCGATAAAAGTCTGCACGACCCCATACTCGACGTCGGCCTCAAGTAGGCTTCGCTGAATCTCCGCCATAGCATCCGCTAGGTTTTCCTCAGACAGCGTCGCTTTACCACGGAACTTCTCTGAAGCTTTTTTGAACCCACTACTTAATAGATCGAGCATGGACATCCCCCTTTGGGCTTGAACTTGGCATAATGAAGGGCAGTTTTCTCATGCTTGAGGATTCAGTTCAACACTTTTGGCTTGAAAAAGGCGAAGTTATCTGCGGAATAATGATGTTCGTGGGCTGGACCTCACTTTGCGAAGAAAATCAGTATGATTGGCTCACTCTGTCTCAGCGTGCCAGCTAAAGAATCGCGAAGCCCCCATCGGTCAAGGAGGAAATGTTTACGATCTCAGCAACATAATGATCACGACACCGCGATTTCACACAGAAGTTGTTAATAGAAAATATCATGGTTGGAAATAAAATGAATGATGAAGAGGCTATTCAGCTTTTAAAAAAAATAACCAATGCGGAAGGATCTGAAGAGGAGATTAATTTCTGGGTCGCCGAACTCACGAAATTTTACCCTTCTATTTCGGATATCATTTTCTGGTCTTTTGAAGAAATGACTGTGGAAGAAATTCTAAGAAAAGCAAAAGATAGCAATCGACCCATTATTCTTTGACTGGTGTCTTGTCCGAGCAAGGGTGACACAAAAGCAGATCTCACGGAAGAGTGTTATCCCAACAGAAGGATTCGCTCACCTTACAAATAGACTCTTTGCGAAACTCAAACCCCTTGTCCTGCTAACTTGACAGCGCTTT
>CAZWOL010000037.1:0-32269 GCA_964635325.1 uncultured Pseudobdellovibrionaceae bacterium | reverse complement strand
TGGGGCTGCTCACAACCGTCAAGCTCCCCGCTTTGCGGGGACGTCATGACTGAAGAGCCGTGTACGTGATCCGTACGCACGGTTCTGTGGGAAGTCGGGGCGAAAGCCCCACTTACCCGATAATGGGTTCTCATTGCGTCACAAATTGAAACCGAAGTGAAGGTTGTGGATAAAGGCGGGTGGAAAATGGTGGCAGAGATAAAAACTGAGACGCCAGATGGCCGAGCCTGGCTCTTGCGAATTCGGGATGTTGTGTTTACCGTTGAGTCACTATTGGGCAATGGTTACCAGGCTGCGATTACAGAGCAGTACAGCAAGATAATTTCTACAGTTGAAGATAAAGAACTGAGTAAACCCGAAGTTTCAGCCACATGTGATTGGTTGCAAGGAAAATCAAAAAGAAAGAAGCACGGAAAAAATCTCTATATACCGACTTTGGTGCGGGTATATCGTTCGTGCTTGTACCTAATGAACAAGCATATAGGGACGGTTGGAATATCTGTGGAAGCGCCAAGCCCCACTCTCCGAGCTGACCCTTTAAATATAAAGAAAGGGTTGGCAAAACAGTTGCTCAAAGACTTACCATTCGCCAAAGGACTTAAAAGCGAAGCTTCTGCGTTATTTCTTCAACACATGCTGGACGCCCTGGAAATCGGCTGCCGTGAGCTTAAAAGGCGAGAAGCTATTGACGAGTCCTATGAGGAAGATGGCGCAATACGAATATCGGCGCAGATTGAGGAAGAAGGGAAGGAGAAAGCAGACGTCGACACAAGAATGGCATTAGCTGCGGCTTTTACTGGCTTCCAAAAACTGGGAGTAATGCAGGAGGGAAGAGCTCTCAATTTTCCAGAAAATAACCATTGTAAAAGCCAAGTTACGCTTGTCATCAAGAAAGACAGCGAAAGCGGAAAGACAGCTACAGGCTGATCCATCTCAGAAAGTACCTGGATTCAGCATCGAATTGAAAATCGCCTTACTTGGTGCAGCTAAGAGATGTGTCATGGTGAAACTCAAGAACGGACGGAATATCCTAAGAAGAGGCAATACGATAAACGCCAGAGCAGCGAGGTAGTTGTTAAAAGTGGAAGGAATAAAAACAAACCTGTTCGAGAAATATCAGCTCGACAACATCGACCAGCTTCTGCTGAAGCATTTGGCGCGATTTCCAGATACTACCACTTCCGAACTGGCACGCTTGGTGGGCTACTCTCCCACTGGAACGCAGAAACGATTACAAAAACCCGCATTCAAAAAAGCACTAGCCGAGTTGCAGGAAGCTACGGACTCTGCGCTTGAGCGGATTGCTCGTCGGGCTATTAACAAATTGGAGACACTGCTCGATTCGGACGAGCAGAAAGTAACCCTCAAAGCCTGCGAGATCACACTGGCCCACTATTTCAACCTGAAGAGACTGACCAAGGGTGTGCCTCTTGCAGACATTACGTTTACGACTCAAATTGGTGATGACGGGACTATACTCCGGGCGATGGATGTCAAGACCTAGATGCTGCAATCAACGTTTCGCAAACCCACTGAGTGGTTGTAACCATCGCAAACTCTCCGTCCAGGCTTGCAAGATTAACATTATGCACAGTATCCGCAGAATATGTTGAGGTTGGTGAACGTCGTTCAAAAGTCACCGTACCATCCCGTGGAAGGAATACTTTGAAACCTAAGTTGGAGGCCATGCGAACGCTCGTAGAGACACAGTGATCTGTTGTAAATCCAACAACGACTAGAGACGAAATGTTCTGAGACCTTAAATATTGCTCCAAATTCGTCCCGATAAAGGCGCTGTTAACATTCTTCTGGAAAATTTTTTCGCTTTCTACCGGCGCGAGGTCTATCATAAAATCAACCCCAGGTTGATCCGGGCGAAGCGGAGACCCTTCTTCGTTAGAAAGATGCTGGACATGAATAACAGGCAAAGAGCATTTTCTAAATAAATTTAACAACTCTTTGATTTTTTCCTCAGCATCACTATTATTTCTTTTCCCCCATCTGGAATTATTGAATCCTTTTTGCACGTCAATGAGAAGCAAAGCTGTCTTTTCAGTTTGCATAATACACTCACAAATCTCGGTAACGGATGTTGTTCACGCTTGATTCGGAAGATTTTGAATTTTTTACAAATGCGATTGAGTATCCTTCCACGGCTTCAATCTCTTGGATACCGTCTATGTGCATTTTCTTTTCCTTAAAATGCGGCGCGAGTCGGACTTTCTTTTTGGCTTCTTCGATACAGTCAGCGACAACTGGAATATTGACATGAAATTCATAGATTCCGTCGGAGATTTCTTCGTCATAAAATCCGCAATGAATAAAATATAGCTTCATTTTTACCTCCAGAAATTATTTCTATTTTGGCACACCAAATGTTACGTAACCTGAATCGACATCAAACAGTGCCGGAATTAAAATCAGCTCACCGTGCCTAATTTTTGAGAAAAGAATTGGACTATTTGTGAGGATTTGATCCGCACTTCGTTCCGCATTGTTCCGGCTAATTTCTGCAATGTACCTTCTGTTGGTGACAGCACGTTCACCGATCATTCGTGATAAATCCTGGTCACTGTCGAGCCGAGAATTTGTCATTTGAATCGATGGTTTAACTCTTTCGAGAAGCTGGGTCATATGCCCAAGTTCTAGGCCGACACAGGCACCTTTAACACCTCCGCAATCGCTGTGCCCCAAAACCACAATGACCTTTGCGCCTGATTCGGAAGCAATTTCAAGACTGCCAATGATGTCCTCATTCGTGACATTTGCGCCAACACGAGCGGTATAAAGATCGCCTACTGAAGCATCAAAAACAAGCTCAGGAGTGGTTCTGGAATCGATACACGCCAATATAGCTGCGAGTGGCCGCTGACGTTGTGCAGCGACTTGTACCCGTTCCCTTGCGTCTTCGGGATATCCACCATGATTAGCATGTCCCGACGCAAACCGATTGTTACCATCTTTTAGCCATTGCAAGACGGATGCTGGGGTTGCATCGCTTTGTCGTTGTCGATATTCTTCAGCTGCGTCTTTTAGCGGTTTTTGTCCTTCAACAGCAAGTATAGGTGTGCAAAACATCATAAGGACCGTCGTGTTGAACAAGAACTTCATATTTCTTACCTCCTTCTTAAATTTAAGAGAGGGGAAATATTTTAAATAATTCATTATTCTTATAGATTGATGATTTTAAATGAGTTTACTTTCAGCAAACCTTAAAGCCTTTGTCGCGGTCGTTCGTCATGGATCAGTACACCGAGCGGCAACCGAGCTTCATCTTACGCAAACGGGTGTGACGCAGCGTATCCGCTCTATCGAAAAGGACCTTGGAGCAACGCTGTTTCTACGTAGCCGAAAAGGGATGCAGCTTACGCAAGAGGGTGAAGCCTTACTGCGTTATTGCAGAGGGGCCGAGGATCTGGAGGGACAAGCTCTGAGTCAAATCATCGGAGCTGCAAAAGATCGTCCCATATATGTCACCGTCACGGGACCAACAAGTATGATGACTGCACGAATATCACATCAATGCGCACACCTTTATCGTGATTGGCCTCAACTCTACTTGAATCTTACAATTAGCGATTCAGTGGATCGCTTAAGTTGTGTTCGTTCTGGGTTGGTATCTTTGGCCATTGTTTCTCCTGAGCAAGTGCCTAACGAAATGGATAGCAAAAGATTGAAACCCGATCGGTATATCCTTGTTGCTTCTCCTCAATGGAAGGGGAGACGACTAACTGACCTGCTTGAAAATGAAAGGGTGATCGATTTCAATCAGGAAGATCCAACAACCATGAACTATCTGAAAAAGTTCAAATTATCTGAACTGCTCAAAAAACCACGGCTATTCATCAATAACAATGAAACTATCGTAAAGTACTTTAGCCAAGGAATTGGGTTTGGAACTCTGACACAAGAAATTGCTAAACCATATCTTGAAGCAGGCCAACTTATTACACTCAACGGTGGCGCAGTCCTAGAAGACCCCCTTGCTCTTACATGGTATCCCCGGCCTCAAATGCCCGCATATCTTAAAGCGATTATAAATTCCATTAAGTAACGGCCACATCGGTTCACAACATACCTAAATTATAAAATTTTTTGATGTCCTGTCGTAGGCTCGACACCTACGACAGTGATCTACGACAAACCTACGACGGCTGGGATGATTTGCAGTGATTTAGCGTGATATCGTGCTGAGCACTCACAAGAGCTTCACTCTAAGTCTTTGTTATTACTGATACGGGTTTTGTGTGTTCGCGGTAAAAATCGGTGCAGTAAATGGCGGAGAGAGGGGGATTTGAACCCCCGGTACAGTTGCCCATACACCAGCTTTCCAAGCTGGCGCTTTCGACCACTCAGCCATCTCTCCGTAAGTAGAAATGCATTACTACTGTTTCTTTGAGGTAAAGGGAAATGAAATTTTACAGCCTAGTGGGAAAAAGCCTCGCCCTTGGGGTTTTTGAACATCGAAGCGAGAGTAAAGGCTACCTCGAGGCTTTGTTGGTAGTTCAATCTAGGATCACAGAAGCTTTTGTAGTTTTTCGCGAGGTCGAACTCGTTAATATTCTCAAGGCCGCCGAGACACTCGCTTACGTTCTCACCTGTCAATTCGAAGTGAACTCCTCCCAGGAAGGTGCCCTGCTCCAGGTGAATGCGAAAGGTTTGGTGCAGTTCGCTTAAAATTGCAGAAAACAAGCGTGTTTTACGATTTTGTGACGTCATTAGGCCATTGCCATGCATGGGGTCGCAGGACCAAAGGACAATGCGTCCAGATTTTTTGATGTTGCGAATCAACCCAGGGAGTCGCTTGCTCACTTCATTTGCCCCAAGACGCGTGATGAGAGTAATGCGACCTGCCTCATTTTTAGGATTGAGTATTTCCAAAAGGCGTAGGATCTCATCTGCATCAGCAGAAGCTCCGACCTTGATGCCGATGGGGTTCGCTACTCCACGAAAATACTCAACATGAGCACCATCGCTCTGTCGGGTTCTATCACCAATCCAGAGCATATGAGCATTTAGGTTGTAGTATTGCCCCTTCTCTTTCACAAAATGAGTCAGTGCTTGCTCAAGGGGTAAGTGCAGTCCTTCATGGCAGGTGAAAAAATTCATGTGTCGGAGCTCTGAAGTGCTGCCGCCTAAGGAGATCATAAAATTGACTGCCCGGCGCATGTTCTCCAATAACTCATGATAGATGCGATAATGTACCGAGTCTTTGAATATGCCGAGCTCCCATTGCTCGGGATGATGAAAGTCAGCAAAGCCCCCACTTGCCAAGGAGCGTACATAATTGAGTGTTAGAGCTGAGCTGTGATAGCAGCGCAGAAGTCGATGTGGATCAGGCTGGCGTGCGCTGAGAGTGGGTTCTATTCCATTGATGCTCTCACCGCGAAAGACTGGAAACTCTTGATGGCCTATCCTTTCATTTAGTGAGGAGCGAGGCTTGGTGTACTGACCGGCCATGCGTGCGACACAGACAACAGGTTTCTGTAGGTTGTAGCAAAGCACTGATGCCATCTGTAAAAGTATTTTTACCTTGCTGGAAATGATTTCAGCTTTGCAGTCCGCAAATGTTTCAGCGCAGTCGCCTCCTTGTAAGAGAAAACCTTTGCCATAACTTGCTTCAGCTAATTTGTTTTTGAGTGACTCGATCTCACCCACAAAGACGAGGGGGGGGTATTGACGAAGCGTGGCCAATACACGCTGCAGGCTTTGCGGATCAGGGTACGCAACTTGCTGCTGTGCCGGAAAATCTTGCCATGTCTCTGGAAGCCATAGCGGCTGTCTCACATCTCTCTCCAATTCATCCACTCATTTAATCAGCCTGTGGAAAGGAAGCAAGGGTTTTGCTTTTTTCCGCAGTGCAAGTCTTTCTAAACTTAGCTTTTTTTCCGTTTTCAGTGCTGTATATTTTGTCGCAATTGGAATGAAACAATTGTCATCACAAGCGAGATTCTTTTGCTTCGAGGTAGGGTCCACATCCAGAGCTTTCAAGCTATCGTCTATCCGCTGATTATTTTGTTATTCGCCGTCTACTTGGCGATGGAGTGGTATAGTCGTCACAGTGAGCAGCATTTAGGCAGTGGCTTTCTAGCATGTCATATCGCAGCAGCCATTGCAGGAGAGATGCTCGCTCTATCAGCAGCAGTTGTTGCTCTGTTTTACATAGTGCAACGACGCTTTCTCAAAGAAAAGCACTTTGCCAAACTCATTCTCCGTTTACCCGCTCTGGATTTATGGGAAGATTTGCTCGTTGTGAGTTTGAGTGCCGGTTTTCTATTTTTGACAGTTGCATTGCTCAGCGGAGGGATTTTTTTACTGCATCTTCAGCAGGATGAAAGGTCACCTTTTACTGTTAAACTGGTATGGGCACTTTCGGTATGGATTTGGTATTTTGCTGCTTGGTTGGTAAGAGCAGCCCTTCGGTTTTCAACGATTAAATTGGCGCAGATGAGTCTGTTGGGTTTTTTGCTACTGGTCGGGGCTTATTTTGGTTTCATATTCTAAAGCCGAGACAACTTGGAAGCGGGGGCTAGATGGTTTCTTTTGCTATGGAACCAATCATAAATATGCACCGCAAGTTTTTCGTGAGGGACTTTACCTCAGTCCTGAAGTGCTTGCCAACGTTCTACCTCAAATACGTGAGCATCATCAATTGCCAGAGATTGCAGTGCTATCGACCTGCAATCGCTTTGAAATCTATGGCATTCATCACTCTCCTCCAGCAGAGAATGCGCTAAAACTGTTTAGTGTTTTTCAAGACATGCAAATCTTTGCAAAAAAGTCTCTGGACATGGAGCTCTGCCATCTGAATCCTCAGATTTTTTGTTTCACGGGTCAAAGAGCTGTTCAACATGCCTTTGATGTGGCAGCGAGTGTTGATTCTCTCGTGATTGGAGAGACTCAGATCACGGGTCAATTCAAAGATGCATTTTCTATCGCCCAAAGAGCGCAAACACTAGGGCCTCATCTGCATCATTTGTCACAAAATGCTTTGCATGTTGCAAAAAAGGTGCGAACGCAAACCATTATCGGACAAAAAACAGTTTCGATAGGACATGCTGCAATTGATCTGGCGCGTACTATCTTTAGTAATCTTTCTGAAAAACGTCTTTTGCTGCTTGGTGCTGGTGAAATGGCACAGGTAACAGGATTATACGCAAAAAAAATCGGTATTCGTGATATCAGCATTGTTAATCGTACTCTTTCTCGAGCGCATGAGCTTAGTCATCTTCTCGGCTATGGCCGTACCGGCACTCTGTCAGAACTCGATAATTTTTTGGAAGAAGCTGACATCGTTATCACTGCTCTGACAACGCAGACACCTATAGTTACAGCATCGAAGCTAAAATCTCTGCTAAGTCGACGTAAAAATCGGCCTATGTATATTGTCGATATTGCTCTGCCAAGAAACGTTGAAAAATCATGTGGTGAGTTTGAGGATGTCTATCTTTTTGAACTCGATGATCTGCGTCACTATGTCGATAAAAACCTTTCAGAACGACAGACTGCTGCAAAAGAGGCGCAGAAAATCATTGAGCTTTCTCTAGAGAGTTTTTGCCGACGGGTTAATGATCAGCCTGAATCAATGGTTATTGCCAACTATCATCGCTATGTTGAGCGAATGATTCAACGTGAAAGACAGCGGTCGTTTCGTCACAAAGAGTTACAAGGTCTAAGCAAAGAACAATTTCAAGCGGTTGATGTCATGCTGAATTCAATCAGTCAAAAGTTGACTGCACACTTTGCGATTGCTCTCAAAGGAGTGAGTGATGAACGGAAAGAACATTTTAAGCAATTGGTTGATGAAATTGTAAAAGCGCATTCCTAAATGGAGAGACATCTATGACCGAAGCGGTTATTCATAAACTCGCAACGCGAGGTAGCAAGCTTGCTCTTTGGCAGGCAAATTTTGTTTGCGAAAAATTGAATAAACATGGAATTTTTTCTGAGCTAAACATCATCAAAACGAGCGGGGATCGTCAGCAGCATATAGCTCTTTCGGAGATTGGTGGAAAAGGTGTTTTTATCAAAGAACTCGAACAAGCTTTGCTAGCAAAAACTGCAGATCTTGCCGTACATAGCCTCAAAGATCTCCCTGCAGAAACTCGTAAACCATTTGCACTTCCTTGTTTTATGCCGAGGCATCCGTGCGAAGATCTTATTCTTTTTTCACCATCGTGGAAGAAAAAATTAGATGCAATGCCGAAGGGTGAATGGGGAGCTGAAGAGCTACGTACTCTAGGGCCTTTACGGATAGGTACGGGTAGTCTACGTCGCGAATGTCTTCTCAAAGAAGCTAATCCTGCAATCAAGACCATTGCGATCCGAGGTAATGTGGATACGCGTCTGAATAATTTAAAAGAAGGGCAATGGGATGCTGTTGTCCTTGCAAGAGCGGCAATCGAACGTCTTGGTATCGGTGAAGATTTTCCACGATTTATACTCAATAGTTCTTGGTTTGTTCCTTGTGCTGGACAAGGAGCGGTTGTTGTCGAAACTCTTGCGAATCATTCTCTAGCGCAAGTTCTAAGTAAACTTAGTGACGCAAAGACAGAACAGGCAGTAACAATCGAACGTAAGATTCTTGCTCGTCTTGGTGGGGATTGTAACTTACCAGCTGGTGTGCATGTGTTTAGCCGAGACAAGGAACTTTGCTGTGATGTTGTGCTTTTTAACGATAAGGGGCATGCGTTGCGGATGTATCTTACACAGGGCATGGAACACAATGCGGATGATTTTGAAGAAATGATTTGGAGTGAGCTCTGTCATTTTGAAGTCGAGTCATTTTTAGGGCGATCGATATCCAGCAAGTAAATTTGAGGAGTCTGCGATGATAGAACAAAAACGTCGAATCATTTGGACTCGTTCGGCAGATGATTTTGCCAAAGACAAAGCATTGTTTGGATCTTCAGAATCTAAGGTTTTGCATCTTCCCTGCCTGAGTTCAAAAGGGTTGTCTGGCCGTCAGCTTTCACCTGCATTGCAAGAACTTTCTGCTCTTGAGGCCTCGTTTTCAAAGAAAGCGGTGATCTTTACAAGCTGGCGTGCGATACATTTTTCTTTGCAGCATCCAGAGCTCAGGGCATTTATGCATCAAGCCCGGCTTTTTTGCTTTGGAGAAAAGACTCGCAGCTATCTTGCTGCTAAGCACTTCGTAGTGGAAAGCTTCGCTGGTATACGTACCGCTAGTGAAATCCCAAATGTTATCTCAAACTATTTGGATTCCGATACCTTTGTATTACTACCAGGTCCGCTTACACGTGCCTTTGATCTTGAGTCTGCTTTGAATGTTATGCAATTCCAGGCAAAAGCTATTCATGTGTATCATAGTGTTCCTTGTCTGTTTATGCCTGATTTTCATCCTCCTTCAGAAGAACAAAAGAGCGAGCTCATTGCAACTCTATGCGGGGTTATCTGCTTTGCGAGTCCATCCGCAGTGGATGGTTTTGTCGATGCCCTAGCTCCACAGAACAATCGTTTGAGTGCTGACTTGCACGCGCTAGCCTTAGGAGAAACGACAGCAACTCGTTGTCGCCTACATTTTCATCATGTTCATGTTGCAGAACAAAATGATCTCAAAATAGCTTTTGCCAAAGCGCTAGTTGTGTTGAATGACGTGTGAAAGGAGTACCATCCTTCGTAGAGCTATCCTAAAATGTTTGTATACAAAATAGGATATGAGCTATGCAATGCTACTTCTTCCGTAATGCGATATTTAGTTTCATTTTCATAAGTTTCTCAGCTGTACAAGCGCAATCTGCAAAGATCAATCTTTTTGAGGCATTCTCGTTAGCTCTGCAAAAAAGTGAAACACCCGCTATTCAAATGAACGAAACCAATCAGGCTCGCGAAAGAGTGAAACAAGCTCGTGGAGCTGTTCTGCCGACTGTTGATTTGAGTTCATCGTATACTCGACAGGATGTTTCTCGCGAACTTAAAGTCAATCCTACAGCTAGTGAAGTGCGAACAACAAAGTTGACTGTCAGTCAACCAATTTTCCAAGGGACTAAGGAGTATGCTGCAATGCGTGTTGCAGATGAAAATGTTCGTTACAACGAATTACTCTTTGAACAGTCTCGAATTACATTGTTTCAATCTGTGGCACAAGTATTTTTCAATGCAGTTGCTGCTGAACAAGATCTCGATGATTTAGAAGCGACCATAAAATTACTCAAAGATCGCATGAAGCAACTTGAGCAAAGATTTAGAATCGGGAGAAATCGCAAGGGTGATGTGTTGCTGGCAAAAAGTGCGGTAGCTAATCTTCAGGCCCAAATTGAAGGCGCACGCAATGCAATAGTACAGACTCGTCTGCAGTTTTTTTACCTTACGGGAATTAACGAATCTTCTAAACTTGATAGAAACCTAAAAGCACCAGTTCAGCTTCCTGAGCTCAGCTCGTATTTGCAAGCTATCGAAAAACGTCCTGATGTTCAAGCAATGCAGTCACAGCTAAAGGTAGCTCAAGATAATGCTGCAATTGCGCAAGGGGGGCATTATCCAACAATTGGTGCCTTTGGGAATGCTTATTTTGATAGAACTGGTGCCCTCGCTAAGTCTAAGTGGGATGTTGGAGTCAATATTAATATTCCTATCTATGGCGGAGGTATTGTAAGTTCTCAGGTTCGAGAATTTGCGTTAAAGAAATCACAACTTGAGTTGCAGTTGCAGCAAATGCTTCGTAATAACGAAACTACAATACGTACTTTGCATAGTGGTGTGCTTAGTGGGCTTGTGCAGATCGCTTCTTATAAAGATGCTGTTAAATCTTCAGAGGAAAACTATCACGAACAGGTGCGAGATTTTCATAATGGATTGGTGAGTAGCTTGGATCTAATTCAAGCTCTAACGACCCTGCAAGATGCAAAACAAGCAGGAGATAGTGTGTTTTACAAGACTCTTACGCAATATGCGCAGCTAGAGAGTTCGGTCGGAAGAGTTCCGCAGAATCTGCCTTGAATCTAAGCCAATTCATCTGCGATACTAACAATGATGTAGCTTACTAACCCACATGTGAAGATAGCAGCTGAGACGATGAGGCTAGTAATCATAGGTTTACCTCTGTAGTATTTGGATTTTTGATTAGAAATTTTTCTAATTTTCTTAGAGCTTGCGCAACAATAGTATCCGTAGATTGTTGAGCATCAAGAATGACATAACGATGTGCAAACTCCTCAGAAAGTTGTAAATACGCTTCGCGTATTTTAACATGATAGGCTCTATCAGCTCGATCGTAACGGGTTTCTCGGGGTTGGTCAGCTCGTCGTTTTTGCACGCGTTCTAAGGAAACTTCGACAGGGCAATCCAAAAGAAAGGTAAGATTGGGGATAACTCCGTACGTCGAATGCATGATCACTCGATCGAGAAAGTCACGAGAAAGGCCGCCTAAAATGCCTTGGTAAACTAATGTGGAATCTGTAAAGCGATCGCAGATGACCCATTTTCCGGCATGTAAAGCAGGTTGTATTTTATGAACAATATGTTGTACGCGTGAAGCTGAAATTAGGAGAAACTCAGCCTCTGGTGTTAGGGCTTCGTGTTCTGGTGGGTGATTGAAGATTGGCCGTAAAGCTTCTCCAACAGCACTGCCACCTGGTTCTCGTGTGCCAACAACGGGAATTTTTTTGTCAGATAGTTGCTGAATCAGTTTTTGAAGAAAGGTGGACTTGCCCACGCCCTCTCCCCCCTCGCAGGTGATGAATATTCCAGGGTCTTTCATAAATATTTTTCTCGTATTTTTAGAATTTTGGCAGCTTTTTGCTTCGTCTTTATGATATTGCAAAAGAAAGATGGTGCAAAGGAAATTTCCAACCTTTTCTGTTTCTATTTTAGTTGCTTCTCAGCCAAAAAACCCCTTTTTCTTTAGAAAACCCCTCTTTCTGCCGAGAAACTATTGAAATTATAGAGTTGTATAAGTTCATGATTGAAAAACGTTACGTACTTTTCAAAAAAGTTGCTCGTGGAGGGATGGCCGAGATCTTTCTTGGTAAGCTCATCGGCGAAGATGGCTTTGAACGCGTCTGCTGCTTCAAACGTATTTTGCCACATTTTGCTGCGGAAAAAGACTTTATCGAAATGTTTCGTGATGAAGCTCACATTGGCAAGCGTCTGCAGCATGCAAATATTGTACGTGTCGAGGGTTTTGAAGAGGTCGATGGTGCCTATGCAATCATTATGGAATTTATTGCTGGTGCCGATTTGCGTTCTATACTGACAGCCTGTGAACAGCATAAGTTGCGCATTCCTATTCCCATTGCTGTTCTTATTATTGCAGAATCTGCTCGCGGATTGCATTACGCGCATATGAAGAAAGATGACATTACTGCGAATCCTCTGAATATTGTTCACCGTGATATTTCTCCACAAAACATTTTGATTAGCTTTGAAGGAGAGGTCAAAGTCACTGATTTTGGTATTGCGGATGCTAGTAGTAAGCTTACTGATACTAAGACGGGAGTTGTGAAAGGAAAATTTTCTTATATGAGTCCAGAGCAAATCAGTGCTCAATCTGTAGATGCGCGTACAGATATATTCGCTCTTGCTATTATTTTGTGGGAACTTGTGACGATGCGGAGGCTTTTTAATGCAGATAATGAAGCCATCGTGATTCAACTTGTGCGTGACTGTATTATTCCAGAAGATAACACGATTTATAATTCCGATTTAGATCAAGACTTAGACCGTATTATTCGCAAGGGGTTGGCAAAAAACGTCAAAGATCGCTATGAAACTGCAGCGTTGTTTGAGAAAGATTTGCGGATGTACTTGAGTAAAAAATATCCTGATTTCTCATCAGATGACTTAGGGAAATTCCTCAAAGATTTGATGCCAGACCGTGAAAAGATGCTTGCAAATGACATCAAAGAATTGCTTATGCAAAAAGAATCAGGACGCCCTAAAGTTGAAATCGACTTGCGTGCTCCTGCCCCTGGTCAAGGCTCGTTAGTAGGGCGCCCACCCGCAATTGGTCGACCACCACTAGCAGGTGGTACTAACGCTCAGCATCGTATGTCTGGAACTCAGTCTGGATATAAAGTGAATAGTGGTGGGACGCGTGGAAATGTCATTGATCATTCTCGGAATTTGGGTTCTCAGCCTCCTTATCCAAAGTCAGGACAGGCAACAGCACGAAGGTCTGTTCCACCCCCACGTGTAGAGGAAAGTAATTTTTTCTGGAAACTTTTAATTGCTTTGATTCTTCTTTCAGGCGTTGGTGCAGCTGGTCATTATTTTTGGACACATCGCAAGTCTACGGATATAGCCCTGATTACATGGACAGTGCGAACAGTTCCAAGTTCTGTAAGATTGCAGCTTGATGGAGAAGTCTTGTTTGGTGATCACTATGTCAAAACACCAATAGAGTTGAAAAGCTTGAATCCAGGTTCACACACTTTGCTAGCTATGCGACCGGGTTTTGAGACCGAAACTCTTAGCATTGTGCTTTCTGCAGAGTCCGCTTCGCATGATAGCATTCTAACTCTTAAGCAAGCAGAACGCATGGCACCTTTGCGCTTGAGTTTGAAGTCACCAGTGCCTCCTCTTCATATTACTATGGATGATGGATTGGTTGATGAGGAGTTGAGTTATGATCAGCCGTTGAATGTGAGTGGTATAGTATTTGGAAAAGATCATGTTTTGATCGTAAATCTTAGCGAAGACTCATCTTTCAGCTGTCAGTTTGCTCCACGTGCCCAAACGTGGGAAGCTCCCTTTCTCGTCGTTATTGATACCGACGCGAAAAAGTGCTCTTACCCACTACGTTAGTGGATAGCAGAAACTTCTTTATCAAAGTGTAGTTGTTTGGAACAGTGGACTCATTGTGGCGGATCACTGTTGTTTCTGCTACACAATTGTTAGAGGAGGCTGTATGGATCAAAAGCTTGTGTGGATGCTTGGCAGTTTGGGGCTGCTTGTAGGGTTGCTTTGGAATTTTGTACAAGAGACAAGTGATCGCCTAAGCACATTTCCTTCATTGAAGTCATCGTCCGTCTCACCTGGTGTAGAGATACATTCACAAGACAATTTAGGAAATACTCGTATTGAGAGTTTCAACGAGGCAAAACGTATTATGCGTAAGCTGTATGTTGCGCACCCATTTGATTTTTATTGTGGTTGTCGCTATGCGGACAACATAATTGATTTTGCAAGTTGTGGCTTTCAACCATACGGTGATCTCAAGCGAGCTAAGCGTGTCGAATGGGAGCACATCGTGCCTGCTGCAGACTTTGGTCGTGCATTCTCTGCATGGAGACAGGGGGATCCTCGCTGCAAAGATCACTCGGGTAAACCCTTCCGAGGACGTAGTTGCGCACGGCTGGTTTCAACAGCCTTCAATCGTATGGAAAGCGATCTTTACAACCTTGTACCTGCAATTGGCGAAGTGAACGGAATGCGGCGTGATTATCCTATGGGGCTACTACCGGGTGAGCCGCAAATCTTTGGACGCTGCATGACAAAAATTGCTCGCGGAATCATAGAACCGCGTGTTGAGATCCGTGGTTTCATAGCCAGAACCTACAAATACATGCATGACAGCTATCGCGGGCGAGGTATTATCTCGCGTAAGAATGAAAAGCTTTTCGAAGCCTGGGACAAGCAGTATGCTCCAACCCAAGACGAGGTCCAGAGGGCCCGTCAGATCGCGAAGGTGCAGGGCAATATCAATCGTTTTGTTGAAGGAACAGTAAATCTTGCGCAAAGGGAAGAGCTCCAAAAAAGAAGTGGGTCTAGAAAGCCCTAAAAAATCGACCTGGATTGATCTACTCGGCTTTGAAAGAGATCGATCTTTGCTCCAGACTTTGCTGCGCGAAGAGCGCCTCCCGACTGTTTTGCTGTTTGAAGGAAAAGCTGGAATTGGCAAATCCACCCTGCTGTACTACCTTGCTGCTCTACATTTTTGTGTGACAGAAGACGCATGTGGCCATTGCTCTGCATGTCAGCAAATTGCAAGCAATCAACATCCTGACGTGCTTGTTATCAGTGGTAACGGAGACTCATTGAAAGTCTCTTCGATCTCTGACATCAGTGAGTTCATTAGCTATGCTCCCCATGCGCTTGGGGCTCATGCTAAGCGTATAGTGCTCATCATCGATGCTGAGGATCTAACAACACAGGCCGTCAATAAACTACTTAAGACCCTAGAAGAGCCATCTTTGAGCTCCCGTATCTTTATTTCAACAGCTAAGATTCAACATCTTTTGCCAACTCTACTCTCTCGGTGCGTTCATTGGCACCTGCGGCCTCCGACGACTGCGCAAGTTGACAGTGTCGTTCGTCGCAAGCTAGCAAGTCAGCAGCAGGAACTCCCTAAAACTTTCGATCTTGATGAGATTTGCAAACGCTTTGGAAATGCTCCAGGTAAGGTTCTGCAGTTTTTAGAAAAAAGATCGAATCCTAATGGAGCTGCTGAGCTTCTCCGCTGCCGAACAGTTGGTGAGCTGCTAAATTTTGCGGAGACGGTCAAAGCTCAGAGTGACAGCCCATTGTGGGATTTTATTCAAGAGTTTGAATATGCACTCAATGTTCAATATAGAGAAGCCTTGAAGACGAAAAATCCTAATTTAGGAAATATGAAAGAGCGTCGAGCCTTTCTCTCTGAACTTAAGATCATGGTCAATCAACAAAAAATAGCTCTCAATTCACAGATGGTGGTTGAGAAGCTTGGTTTTTATAATTTGCAAAGTTTGAGGTCCGATGCAAGGGGTTAACATAGCAAGCGTTCAATTTCATAGAGCAGGTAAGATCTTTGATTTTTCTTACGGTGAGATTGCGTTGAATATCGGTGATTCGGTTGTTGTTGAAACCGAACGAGGCATGAGTCTCGCAACAGTAGTGCGCTTGGACTATGCGTTTGATTTTAAGAATGAAGATAAAAAGCTTCGACCTATCCTAAGAAAAGCATCGTCTAAAGAAGTGCTTCCTCCACCTACCCCTTTACCCGAAGATGTCGTTAAATTCACTGAAGAGAAAGTGACAAAGTTCAAACTGAAAATGCGCGTACTTAAAAGCGAGGTTCAGTTTGGTGGTAACAAAGTGATCATCTATTTCAGTGCACCGGGACGAGTCGATTTTAGAGAACTCGTAAAGGAACTTGCTGGAGGTCTCAAGGCTCGTGTTGAACTCAAGCAAGTTGGTGCTCGTGATGAGACAAAGCTTCTCGGTGGCATGGGGATCTGCGGACGAGAGTACTGCTGTTCAAGCTTTCTACGAGAATTTGTGCCTGTATCTATACGGATGGCAAAGAATCAAAACCTAGCTCTTAACCCAACCAAAATATCGGGTGGTTGTGGGCGCTTGCTTTGCTGTTTGACTTACGAGAACGATGTTTATACAGAGCTTCGTCAAGTTCTCCCACCACGCGGTACACGTGTTCGAATAATAGCCTCGGGTGAAGAAGCTGTTGTGATGAAAGCAGACCTCCTCAATCAAACCGTGATGGTTGAAACTCCAAATGCTAAGCAGTATGTGCTTGCTCTCAAGGAGGTTGCGATCAGTAGCTCTGCAAAAATTCGAACAGAAGGAGAGTCAATCACCCCAGTGGATTCATGGGGTGATGATATTGATTTGAATGTATTGGTTGATTACTTGTAGCTGAATGATCGCTAAAACTAGATCGACCTACTGTCCTATGACCGCTTTGCGTCGAGGGGCCTCTGCGAGGCTCTCCGCTTTTTTAGCAGCTAACTGACCGCAGGCTGCAGAGACTTCTCCACCCTTACTGTAACGAACCGTTGTGACAAAGCCTCGATCCAAGAGATAGCGTTGGAACTGGTCGATCTCTTCAGGAGAAGGTCGCTCAAATGGCATTCCTGGATGGGCATTGAACGGAATCAAATTGACCTTGCATGGAATTCCTTGCAGAAACTGCACGAGTTCTTTGGCTTCGCGGAGCCCAAGGTTTTTGCCCTTAATGAGAATATATTCAAAAGTAATCTTGGTGTCGGTTGCGCGTTGGTAGTGTTGAATTGCAGTTTTGAGATCTGCAAGTGGATAGCGTCGATTGATCGGCATTAGCTCGTTTCTCAAATCATCACGGCACGCATGCAATGAGATCGCTAGAGCAACTCGAGTTTGCTCACTAAGAAGACGAATTTTATCAGATAATCCTGAAGTGGACACTGTTACCTTGCGGTGTGATAGACCAAAACCATTGGGGTCTATCAGAATCTTAACAGCTTTGACAACCGAATCGAAGTTGTCCAGAGGCTCACCCATGCCCATGAAGACAACATTGGTGATCGAGCGTCCTTCTTTTTGTACTATGCTTTCAGCTAGAGCAAACTGTGCAATAATCTCTGCTGTTGAGAGGTTGCGGAAGAAGCCAAGTTTTCCCGTTTGACAAAAAGCACATGCTAACTTGCAACCAACCTGACTGGACACGCAGAGAGCTGTGCGATTTTCATAGCGAAGTATAACGGTTTCTATTCTTTGGTTCTTATCGCTATTTAGAAGCAATTTTGTAGCTCCATCTGGCGAATCAAGGGAGCTAACAACTTCAGGTAGATTCCATGTAAAGTTTTCTTGGAGTTGTGTGCGTAAAGCAGCAGGCAGGTCCGACATTTGGTCAAGCGAGAAGAAACGCTTACCAAAATACCATTGGGTGATTTGCTTAGCTCTATAGGGTTTTTGGCCCCAAGCTGCTAAAAGTTCTTTGATTTCTTCTGGGCTTGAGCCGAAGAAGGATGGCAATACGGGCGCAGTTGATTCAGTCATAAAAATTCCTCAGAATAGCGAAGAAACGCTATATCATATAAAAAACCGCAGCGCTAGCGCGGCTCTTTAACGTCTTGAATTTGCTACGATTGGACGTTTAATGATAGAGGCCGTATTGTTGTTGAAGCGGTTAAATTCGAAAATAGTATTGCTAATGTTTTGATTCATCAGCACAGGGTTGAATGGAACCACAATATCTTCTTGGATGGGGGGAGGAGACGTAAGTGACCTATTGATCTCTGAAATAAGATCGTCGATATCGATGTCTTTCTCATAGAGTTTAAGATTTTCTTGCAGAGGATTAGCAAGGCTTACGAAATTTTTTGCTGTTGTTGTAAGACCAGCAGATTCAAGATATTTGACGTTTTCAACTTCCCAATTTTGTACCCCAAATGCACGAAGGTAACGCGTGCGCGAAGCCGCTAGCTCTGCAGATGTTGCTCCTCCAGCTTTGGATAAAATAAGATCCGTGGCTTTGTAGAATGTGCTGATTGCATGTGGGTAAGACAGTTGTCTGAAGATGTGTACAGTAATTAGATCATCACTTTTTGGGAGTGCTTGCATTGATTCTTCATTACTAAATCGCAAGCCCAAGTTTTCTAGAATAGTCGGTAAGGCTTGGTAAGCCTTGGTATTGTTGCCAGTTAGCATGGCGATCTGTATTTTATGGTTGAGTTGCTTCTGATTGTTGATCAGAGCTTCAAGTAGTTTTTTATATTGTGGAACGGGTACGGTGCCTCCGTAGGTCAGTCCAATGACTCGACGCTCAGGGTCGCTAGTGAGTTTTAAATCTTCTCGAATTTTTGCAACTTCCTTAGCGCTTACGCGTTTACGGAAAGGCTTGGCAACGGGGAAACCCGAAATTTTAAAGATTTCCATATCCTGCATGGTTTCTTCAAAGTCTGCTTCTTGGGAAAAGAGCAGCTCTTGAAGCAGTCCTAATCGTTGATGTTTTTGGATATGAGGTGTGCCTGCCAGGCGCGTCAACATACGACGAAAGAAATTTCGATTTTTAGTTGGAATCCAATAAGACACCACAGGATATTTCATGTGATTGATATGTTTCCATTGGTTCTCTGGGAGAGAAAAATCACTCACTGAGATGACAAGCGGTAGTACCATCGCATGTGCAAGTTCAGTCATTTCAATGACATGGTGGATGTTGGAAATGATTAGGTTAGGGGCTATCTTCAATGCCTTGCGACGCAGATGTCCTACTCGATCTTGAATTAGAAAGTCCTGGAGGTATTTAGTAAGAGTGTATAGAACCTCAGCCCTTTTTTCGTTTGCATCTCGTAAAGTAAAATCAGTCCAAATGCGACAAGAATAATAGCCTACAGCTTTGTAAAGAATATCTTCACTGTCTGAACACTCATCCAGTACCTTAACCTCAGTTCGAGGATCAATGGCCTCTTCCATAGCTTTACTGACGGAAATGTGTCCAGAGCCATAGGGACCGTGGAACATTAGCACGGTGTTATGATTCCTTCGACCCGTTGGTGTAGTTGGAGTGATTGCAGCATTAGCTTTTTCCATCTCGACTTTAACTTCGTTTTGGAAGCTAACGAGTGCTTTAGAGCCTTGTCCATCCTTACGGAGGTTGTCAAAAATACCAAAGAGCCCTAGCGTATCTCCTAGGTCATAGAAGGGGCTGCCAACCATATAGAAATGCTGTTGCAAAAATCCGATGAATGAATTTTGCAGAGCTTTGTCATTGAGAAGGAGTGGATGAATGTGTGTTTTGTAAGCTTTGTAAACGATTTGCGCCTTTTCATGGTCCATCGAGGTAAATAGTAAGCAGTCCTCATAGGTCTCACGTTTGGGTAATAATGGGAGGCTGACTTTGTGATTGATCGTGAGAACTTTGTTTTCGTAGCTAAGCTCTATGCCTAGATCCGCAAGGTCGGTTTTATGAGTGCTGAGAAAGGAACGGAAATACAGTTCCTTAGTATGGACATTAAAGTCTCGACAACGGATTTTGGGTGCGGGTAATGGGGTGTTCGCCAGAAGTGGCAAGCTGCTCAGATCGAATATTAAGACAGATAACGCCGCTAGAAAAAACGTATTCATATAATCCCTAGTGATATGCGCAGACGAAGCTATGAAAGTTCTGAGCAGTGCTACCAAGAAGGGCGGAGGGCTTCAAGCGAAATCTCTGTGGAATAGAGGACAAGGGCGCTTTATTCAGTAACTATCTAATTTTAAATTGAAATTTGAATGATGAGACCTACTGTTTTTGCCAGCTCATAACCGTTTTTGCCTTAGAATTTGTAAGGCTAAGAGAGAGCGGCGTATCGCTGCTGAGGGTTTGCGCATCCTTGAGGTCAAAACTTACGAGATAATCTGAGGTCCAACGGTTGCTAAAGGGAAAAAATGGTCCCCAGGTATCCTTATCGCGGATCTTCGTAACGGTTGCCGCAGTGTGTTCTAACATCCCAATCTTGAGCACAAATTCCCAGATGTGAGTGTTCGCCAGATTATTCAGCTCATCGTGCGGAGAGTATATGGATACAAAAAAGGTAGAGTTGCTAAGACCTTTTAATAGCTTTAGACCATGGAACCTTTCTATATTTGCTTTATTTAAAGCTTGAGTGAATTCGGGGTAAAACGCAGCAACATTGATCATGTAAAGCGTTTCATAATTTGAATAGACGGTTTCCGATCGCCAATATTTTTTGAAAACTTCTTGATAACTTTGTGTGCCTGGGTCCATTTCGTAGACGACAGTTTGAACACCATTGTGTATTGGTGTTTCGCACGCACTCAAAAATAATCCACACACTAGTAAGAGTTTTTTCATTAGTCGCTACTTCCTTCCAGATATCTCTTAGAGAGTGAATCTGTTTCTTCCTTCTTTTTTTGATACGTAAAGTTTTTGATCCGCAAGTTCGAGGAGTTCTTTTGGAGAAGACATCGCTGCATCCAGGCCGGCAATGCCTAACGAGATGGTTTGTTTATGCTGTACTTGTTTCTTTTTTCCATCAGCTTCATAGCTTATGTTATGTATAGTTTCTTCACATTTTTGACGAATGTTTTCTGCAACTTTAACGGATTGTTGAGCGCTGGTATTTGGTAAAATGACGACAAACTCTTCGCCTCCAAATCGAGCAAAGATGTCTTCTTTGCGAATGCATGCTTTTACAACCTTAGCCAAGTCGCGTAATACCTGATCTCCAGCATTGTGTCCGTAAGTATCGTTTACTTTTTTAAAGTGGTCGAGGTCAAAGACAAGTATAGAAAGATTTTTATTCGATGACTTAGCTTTACGGAACTCGTTCTCTAAAGTGTCCTGCAAGTATTGTTTGTTGAAAATTTGAGTCCCTGCGTCTATCGTAGCTAGCTGGTAGATTTTATCTTGGATGAATCCATCGACATTATCTGCTGAGAAAAATTTGAGAAGGACAGTGCCTAAGCGGATTAAATCTTGGTCGCTGAGCTTGTAGCGGCCTTCGATTTTGGACTCATTGATGTAGGTCCCATTGGCACTTCCAGCATCTTGCACATAAACACCGCTATCTTCTGAGTAAATGTTAGCATGTGTGCGAGAGACGCTGGCATCTACAAGAACTATGTCTACATTTGCAGCCCGACCCAAACTCAGTTCGGCCTTGTCGATTAGAAAGCGTTTACCGGTGCCTGCACCGTTGTATTGAACGAGACAGGGGGTACCCTTCTTTTTTTGCTTGGTCGAGGCCCGTATTTGCGAGAGATCGGCAATGACCGTTTTTCCTTCGAATTCATCTCCTTGCATGGACCTCTCCCGATTGATTTCTTGATTTCTAAAAATCGCAGGTTAATTATAACATGAAATACATCTGCATCTGGTCCAATACTTCGACCTCAAGTAGCTGGAGCGGCTCATATAAAGGTTTCAAAATGAAAAGTTTCTTGTCTTTCTCAGTGATCATTTCCGGCCTTAGTATTCTTGCAAATAATGCGTTTGCATCCGAGGCGGGCGTCCATGTGGATCCAGTAAGTTCGGTTCTTCTGGGTCTAGTGATGGTTTTTGTTGCAGCTAAGGTGGGTGCCCTCCTAGCTCGTGCTATTCATCAGCCAGCTGTGCTTGGAGAACTCCTTGCCGGTGTATTGATGGGAAACCTCAGTTTGCTTGGTTTTGATCATTTTGGTTTTCTAAGCAGTGATTCCGTTTATGACATCTTTGCGTCGCTTGGAGTCATACTTTTGTTGTTTGAAGTCGGTTTAGAGTCGAGCATGAAAGAATTGCTCCGTGTTGGGCTAGCAGCTACAGTTGTGGCTATTGTCGGGGTCCTGGTTCCATCAGGTTTGGGATTTGTACTCAGTCAGTATCTCTTGCCGGAAGCCTCTCCCTATTTGCATCTTTTTATTGGAACAACTTTGTGCGCAACGAGCGTCGGAATCACAGCTCGTGTTTTAAAGGATCTAAAACAAACTCATCGTCCTGAATCTCGTATTATTCTTGGTGCTGCAATTATCGATGATGTTCTTGGGCTTGTTATTTTAGCGATTGTTTCCGGCTTAATTACTAGCCTCTCTAATGGGGCTGAGTCAAACCTGTCTCTTGCTTCGATCGTGTGGATAGCAACTAAAGCCATTGGTTTTCTTGTTGTCGCTTGTGTCGTTGGAATGCGATTGACACCCCCACTTTTTCGCTTTGTTGCACGATGGAAACTCGATGGGTCCTTGCTGACTTCCGCTCTCATTTTTTGCTTTGTTCTTGCCTATCTTGCGAATTGGGTTGGTCTTGCTCCAATTGTAGGAGCCTTTGCAGCTGGTTTGATTATTGATGGCAAAGAGTTTGCAACAATTTTTAAACACGAGAAAAGCTCAATAGAATCATTGATGCACCCCTTATCTAAGTTCTTTGTTCCTATCTTTTTTGTGCATATGGGTATGCAAGTGCGACTTGAAACATTTGCGAGTGGATCGGTTCTGCTCTTAGGGTTGGGGCTTACTGTAGTTGGTATTTTAGGCAAAGCCATTGCAGGGTATGCGATCTATACCAAGCAAGCTCTCAACCGCTTAGCAATTGGTATCGGGATGATCCCACGAGGGGAGGTTGGTCTTATCTTTGCTATGATCGGAACCAAGTTGACTCTCAACGGAGCCCCAGTGATTTCTTCCGAAGTTTATTCTGCAATCATCGTTATGGTTGTTCTGACGACAATGGTGACACCACCCGCTCTGAGTTGGGTTTTGCGGAAGAAGTAGTGGTCAAGGTGCGCTTTTCCCATTCCCAAGCAGAACGTAAAATGATGTTGAGATCTTTGAAGCGTATAGACCATTTGAGAGTCTCATGTATCTTTTGAGTATCTGCAATCAGTAGTGGAACATCTCCAGGGCGGCGTGGACCAAGTTTAGCATTCAAGCTTTTGTTAAAGAGCTTTTCAAAGTGATGGATGACTTCTTTTACGGAATAACCGCGGTTATATCCACAATTCAGAGTGGTGCTCTTTCCACCTTCTTCCAAATAGCGCAGAGCGGCTATGTGTGCTGAGGCTAGATCTTCAACATGTATATAGTCGCGGATGCATGTTCCATCCGCAGTGTCGTAATCATCCCCGTTGATTGTTAAGGTATCTCTTTTTTGCAGATCTTTTTCACACACGATCTTGATCAAGTGGGTTCCGCGACCTCTCTGTCCTAGTCGACCTTCACCACCTGCGCCTGCTACGTTGAAGTAACGAAGAGTTACATGTTTGAGTGAGGATACTCTAGCTAGGTCTGCGAGCATCCATTCATCAAAAACTTTGGAGCGACCATATGGGTTTTCTGGAGCGATCGGATCGCTTTCTCGAACAGCTTTCATAGTGTTGCAGTTGCCGTATACAGCAGCTGTTGATGACAAAATGAAATGTGGAATCTGTGCTGCTTTCACTTCTTCGAGGAGTTGAAAGAATTTGATCGAGTTGTTGTGATAGTACTCAAGCGGTTTCGTAACAGACTCTTCAACAACGATTGATGCCGCAAAATGTAGAATTGCTTGGATGTCGTGTTTTTCAAAGATGCTTTTTAAGAGTTTGCGGTCGCCAAAATCTCCTTGAAACAGAGTCTCACCGTGTAAGAGATTTTCGGCATAGCCTGTCGAAAGGTTGTCGATCACAAGTACTTGGTAGCCTTCGTGACTTAGCTGTGCGCAAACATGACTGCCTATGTATCCACACCCGCCCGTCACTAAAATTTTTCTCTGTCTCATCAAGGCCTTCAATTCAAACTTGGTATGAAATAGAATATAACCTGTTAAATTCTAACAAAAAATTGGAGATGCTTCATGCCATTTTCATCTCAGACCATCGAAGTGATCGGTGTTCCCTCGGATCTTGGCGCTAATATACGTGGTGCCAATATGGGACCAACGGCAATACGAAATGCTCAACTGCATGATCGCTTGATAGCTCAGGGGCTTAAGATTGTCGATGAAGGGGATATAGCTGTACCAGTACGAGATGCTGTTTCAGAAAATGAGCAAAAAGCTAAGTTTCTTACGACCATTGCAAAAATCTGTTCGACCCTTTCTCAACGTGTATACAAAGCCTTGCAGGGTGGACGTATTCCCCTGACTATTGGTGGTGACCATAGTATTGCAATTGGAAGCATTAGTGGCGTTAGTCATTGGGCGAGAACCAACAAAAAGAAACTCAGCTTGGTATGGTTTGATGCCCATGCTGATATTAATACTCCCGAGACCTCTCCGTCAGGAAATATCCATGGAATGCCCCTCGCAGCTTTGATGGGACAAGGGTTTTCTGAACTCACCTCAATTGCCTTCCCTGAAACTAAGATACAAGCACCTCTAACTGCTTTAGTGGGGATTCGCTCCATCGATGAGAAAGAAAAACAGATGTGTCACAAAATGGGAGTGCGCATCTATACAATGCGAGAAATTGATGAGCGTGGCATGAAAGCTGTTATGTCCGAGATTATTTCAACAATTATCGAGAAGAGTGACGGGGTTCATGTTTCCTTCGACTTGGATTGTGTTGACCCACAACACGCGCCTGGTGTAAGCACTCCGGTGACTGGAGGGCTCAGCCATCGCGAATCTCATCTCGCGCTTGAGATGATTGCGGATACCAAACGTTTGGTAGCCATGGATTTTGTTGAACTTAATCCGTTGGCTGATCATGGGCACATGAGTGTCAACCTAGTTGTGGATTTTATCCAGTCTCTCTTAGGGAAAAATATTCTCTGATCAAAGGAAACGAATGTTTGAATTATTGGCTAAAGATGGAAAGGCCCGCCGTGGTCGTCTGCATCTCAAGCATGGAGTTGTTGAGACTCCGATTTTCATGCCTGTAGGTACTGTTGGTTCTGTGAAAACACTAGTCCCCAAGGATCTTGTCGATCTTGAGGCGTCAATTATTCTAGGAAATACCTATCACCTCTTCTTAAGGCCTGGCCTTGATGTGATCCGTCACTTTGGTGGTTTGCATAAATTTATAGGCTGGGATCGCCCTATGCTAACAGATAGTGGCGGCTTTCAGATTTTCAGTCTTGCCAAAAATGTAAAACTTACGGAAGAAGGCGCGCTTTTTTCAAGTCACATCGATGGTGCGCGCTTTATGCTAACCCCTGAGTCTGCGGTGCATATTCAAGAGACTTTGGGCTCAGATATTCATATGACTCTGGATGAATGCACGCGCTATCCTGCAACGTATGAAGAGGCTCGGGATTCTATGCAACGCTCGATGCGTTGGGCAGAAAGGGCTCGAAGAGCTAGGGTCCAAGATGATCTTGCACAGTTTGGAATAGTCCAAGGTGGTGTTTATCCAGAGCTGCGACGCCAAAGTGCCGAAGCTCTGGTCTCTATGAACTTTGAGGGCTATGCGATCGGAGGTTTGTCCGTCGGTGAGCCTAAAGAAGACCTCCGATCTATTGCAGAAGTCACCTGTGCGCACCTGCCATCCGAAAAACCACGCTATCTGATGGGTGTTGGTACACCCTTGGATCTTGTCGAAGCGGTTGCTGTTGGCGTGGATATGTTTGATTGCATCATGCCTACACGTAATGGTCGCAATGGGCATCTTTTCACATCTAAAGGCGCTCTGCGTATACGTAATACGCAATACAAATTGGATGACTTGCCGTTAGACGAGAGCTGCCCTTGCTACACTTGCAAGACCTTCTCTCGTGGTTATTTACGTCATCTTTTTGTTTCAGGCGAGTTGACTAGTCTCAGGCTCTTCTCTTTGCACAACCTGACCTATTACATTCAATTGATGCAAAGAGTACGAGCTGCTATCGAGAACGGACGATTCACCGAATTGCTTCAGGAGATGCGAGATATTTGGGGTACTGAGGAACGACGCAGCATTGCAAACAAACAAAGCTAGCAGCAATTCAAGATCAACTAGAGTGCGGTAGCAGTGTCTGATGCAGTTGCGTAAGCAATACGCACTAGCCTACTTTAGATTTTTTAACATCCGTGTTTACAATTGCGCGTAGCTTGTCTGAAGGATGAAATGTCACTACTCGGCGAGAACTGATTTCCAGTTTTTGGCCAGTATGTGGGTTACGACCGGGGCGAGCGCGCTTCGCTTTTACAGTCCATTTTCCAAAGCCAGAGACTTTCACCGAGTGGCCTTGTTCGAGGTCTGCTTTCATCTCTTCCAACAGCATCTCTAGGATTTCCTTGGCTTCTTTCGGCGAGAACCCAAGTTTCTTTTGGATGTGATCACACACACGTTCTTTCGTGAGAGTCAAAACTTTCTCAGCCATGGCCGTCAGTCCTTAATTCTATTGAAAGTAGGTAATTTTAAAGCATTTTACCATTTCTCATGAAAAATGCTTAGAAAAATCAGTTCACTCAATCGCCGAATGGCGCACCTGTGAATCCACGAACGAAGGTCCTTAGGGCCTTCTTCGGATTATTCTCAACCGCAAATTCCGTTTCAGCAACATTTTGGAGCATAGAGCTATAGCCAGCTAAGTCTTTAAAATCAAGCCTTTTGGGCCAAGGTGCCAATATAAGCGACCAAATTTTTGCCATATTTCCGGTCGATTATCGTCCACCCTGTGGGAAAGCTAGACCCAGGTGTCAGAACCTGAGAGGTCAATCACACCCTCTTCATCCATTTTGAGAAGAAGCGTGACGATGCGACGTTGGGCTTCTTCAACATCTTTAACGCGCGTAGGCCCCAGTGCGTCACTGTCCTCTTTCAGTAGCTCAGCTGCACGTTCCGAAAGATTTCTAAAAATCTTAGTTTGTGTCTCTTTAGAACACTTGCGCATTGCAATCGTGAGTTGCCCGCGATCAACTCGCTTGATCAACTCAAGGACATCTTGGTCAGCAAGACGACTGATATCATCGAAGCTAAACATCTTTGAGCGAATCTCATCAGCAAGGGTTGGGTCCTTGTCAGCAAGTTCGCTGAGTAGTTTTTTAGCAGTGTCTTGGTCAAGCTTGCCAAGCATTTTGGAAACAGCTTCTGGTCCTCCCTTTTTGAGGGTGTTCGCATCGGTACTGAGAGTTTTGGTTTTTTCTAGCAAAGATTGGTTGAGTTCATCGAGTACATCAGGGTTTACAGGTTCTAGCTTTGCGATGCGAAGTAATACCTGCGAGCGTATTTTTCCTGGCAAAAGTTGGATCACTTGCGAAGATTTGCGAGCATCGATATGCGCAAGGATGACAGCTTGGGTTTGGGGGATTTCATCCTTAATAAGAGAGGCAATTTGCTCTGGTGAAACATGGTCCAAGGCTTCAAGGCGTGAGCGCCCAATAAGTTGGGACATGTCATGGTCTTTGAAGGCATGTTGAAGCAGGCGTCGAGCAACGTCAGTTCCGCCTTGGATGTCTTTTGACTCTTTGTTTGCGACTTCGAGAAATTCTTGGAAGATCATGTTAACATCCTCTTGACTCACCCTACCCAAGCGGCTCATAGCAAGGCTAAGGCGTTGGACTTCCTGTGGGTTAAGATGACGGAATATCTCCGCAGCAAGCTCTTCGCCGAGAGAGATCAGGACGGCAGCGACCTTCTCATCTGGGGTGTAGAGTTTCATCATTCCTCACAATAGTCTGTTGGCTTTGTCTAAGATTATAGTCTGGGATTCAAGAATTGGACTGATAAAAAATGGAGTTTGTGTGATTGCATTTCTTGCTAAATGGGCAATTTATGGTGTGCTACGTGTCTTGTCATGGACTTGCCGCTTCGTCGTTTTAGGAGATGAATATCATACCGAAGCAAAAAATTCTTCGCGCCATCTACTCGCTTTTTGGCATGAACACATTTTGTCTGGGATTTTTTATCTTGAAGGCAATCGCTACTGTGCGCTCACGAGTGATTCACGCGATGGAAGAATCATTGGGTTTCAATGTGAAAAATTTGGCAACGAAGTCGTTCATGGTAGTCAGAACCGTGATGGCAAAGACAAAGGAGGATTGCGAGCTCTCATCGGTCTGCTTGCAGCTCTAAAGCGAGGGACTTCAGCAGCGATTACGGTCGATGGCTCTGTAGGGCCTCGACGCTATGTCAAAGCTGGTGTTATCGAACTCGCTCGCAAATCAGGTGCGCCTATACTTCCTTTTGCAGCAGCTGCATCACGCTATTGGACGCTTAATACGTGGGATCAGTTCAAGATTCCTAAACCTTTTTCCACAATAGTGGTTCAGTTTGGTCCACTCATTCAAGTGCCTGCAGAAACGAAAAAAGAAGATATAGCAAGTTTTCAAGATTTGGTTGCAAATGCAATCAACGAGCAGGAAAAGGGGGCGCTAGAATATCTTGATCATGGTCACACGCATGACGACGATGGATGTTGTGACCACGAACACTAATCAATAGTTAGCAAGGAATCAAAGTAAGCGTCAGATGAGGATGGTCTATCATCCCAATTATCATCATCACCCTCGCTATTAAAGACAGCACGAAGCATAGCCTGCAAAAGATCAGTAAAATCAATAATGTCATTAACAGCTGCTAAGGCAAGACCATTAAGGATAAGAAGGCCTGTGGAAGTATAGACAGCTGTCTCACATAACAATCCAAGGTAAGTTCGCTTAAATGGAGCTCTCATTGCATTAAAATTCGCTATAGCATCATGCCTTGTGACATAACGAACAAAAGCTTTGTGTGTTAGATATCGTGAAGCCAAAGTTCCTGTAGCAGAAGCAGCTGTTGTCTTGATCAAAAATGCGTTCATCTTAGTTTTTGATTGCGCAGAATCCGATGTGGATTCACAGAAGCGATCTGAGTGTCGACACTCTGCAAAAACGTTTCCAGAAACAAGCGAGATGGATAGTAAAAAAAAGGCTATGAGTTTCATGGATATCTCCAAATTTAAAGGCCGATAGGATTATGGATGATGTGTTGGAAAAATGTTGCCTCATTAGATAGCTGATTTGGCGGTGTTTTGCAATGCTTTGTTGTTAACTGCTTAATATTTAAGTTGAAATTAACCTTTTCTTCCCGCGCATTTTTCAATTGCCTATCACGGCGGAACTGTTTAAATGATAGGCAGCGACCTGGGTGCTTGTCTTAGCCTCAGCTCTCCGACGAAATCTTCGTCGAGTATCCTTCAACAAAGTTGGCAACTATGCATTTTATTTTGGAAATTTTTCGTAAGCCTATTTTGCGTTGCTTAGGCCTCATCATTATTCTTGTGTTGCTTTCAACGCTGCGGCTAACGTGTAAGCCCAAAACCTCAGATCTGATTGCTGTAAGTGAGCTAGGTATTTTTAGGGGAGAGGCAAAGTTGCTAGATCCCTTCAATCTCATTGGTATGCCGGAAGTTTACCTCTTAGAAAATCTAAGCATCGGGCTTGTCTCGGAAAAACTTGAAAGTGCAGAACGTTGGCAATCCGGTCTTGCTGAAAGGTGGGAGCAGCTATCTCCATATGAGTGGGTATTTTTCATTCGCAGTGACAGTCGTTGGAGTGACGGGAGTCCTCTCACTCTTCAGCAGATTGCAGATCATTTTGAAATCTTGGGGAAGGGATCTTCTCCACAACTCCCAATCATTAGGTCTATAGATTCGATCACTATCGACGAAGCACAACGGGCAATTCACTTTATTTTTGAAAAGCCGCTGACCCAAAATTTCCTTCATGAGTTGTCGTTTGCAGAAGCAGCGATTTTGCACCCCGCAAATCTCTACGATGATTGGTCCGTCAGTTCAGGAGCATACTTTGTAGCATCAAGGGGTGCAAAGTTTGTCCGTCTACAAGCAAATGCACACTTTATGCGAAATTTGGATATTCAGTCGGTTTTAATTTATCCTAACGCTGCAGATATTCATTTTGATGTGCATGTGCTACCTTCATTTAGCTTCCGTAAAGATGTTGTAGAGCTTTCTAAGAAGGCAGATCATATCTATAACGGCCATCCGATGGATCTCTATTACTTCTATTTTCCACCAGGAAATGATCATAATCGTGACATTCAGACTAGACAGGCATTTCGTTGGCTCATTCATCAGGCTTTTGATGGTTTTGATGCTGATCGTGTTGTTGCTGAACGCCAACTTGTTTCAGAGGAATTTTCAGAGCGCCTTCAAGAAGAATATGTCGATGGTCCAGTAGATCTGCGAACCTTGCAAGGACAGCGTTTGCAGATTGAGTTGAATGAGAATGTGCGTTCTTCTTTTTTTAAAATTTTGGATGCAGAATCTCGAAAACATGGAATTGAATTTAATTTTGTTTATACACCTAAGCACCTAGATACCTTTGCAAGATTCGATCATTTTGTAGTAAATCAAAAAAATTCTTTGAGTTCGTGGCGTTTTCTTTACGGGAGCAGTGGGCCGCTCAGCCGTTTTTATCCGCAGGTTGAGAGTCTTTTTGATGAGGTCGCTTCAGCAAATGCAGATCGACGTGAACAGCTCCTAGTTGAGTTGCATAGATTTACTCTTGATCAGGTCTATGTTGTGCCATTTTTGGCAGAAGATTTTGCAATTTTGCATAGCAGTCGTGTCGATCTCTCTGCTCTTAGTCGTTTTGATCTGCGCTTGCATTTTTTTGATATGAAATGGAAATAGGTAAATGAAAAATACTCTCAAGCGGTTTAGGACTAGGTTGTTTCTTTTGTTGGGAACGGTTCTTTTTATACTGTTCGCCAGTCTTAAGTTTTCAAAATCAAACTCTCAGTCGATTACAGCTTTGAGTGAGCTTGCTTGGTTTAGGGGTGACCCAAAATTGCTTGATCCTTTTCACTATACGTTTGTTACAGAATACTATCTTCTCGAAAATTTGAGCACGGGACTTGTCTTTGAAACTTCGGAAGGAGTGAATCAATGGGTGCCGCGTATCGCAGAAAAGTGGGAGCAGGTCGGAGAGCGAGCTTGGAGATTTTATATACATAAAGATGCGCGATGGAGTGATGGATCACCTCTGACTATTGACCAAGTGGCGAATCATATCGACATTTTGCGAAAAGGTAAATCTCGACATCTTACTCTTGTTAAGACCATTCAAAGCGTCGAGCCTGACTATCAGAAAAATTCCTTAACCTTCCATTTTTCTCAACCCGTAAGCGAAGGGCTCTTGCATGAATTGTCTTTAGCTGATGCAACAATACTGCATCCAGCAAATCTTAATGACGATTGGTCGGTGACCTCGGGGCCTTATTATGTGCAGTCTCGAACTCGTGAAGTTGTTCATTTGCAAGCAAATGAATATTTCAATCCACATGTTGAAATTGCTTCTGTCGTGATGCGATCGCAAAACCCTCCAATTGGAGAGTATGATGTTCTCTCTCGACCTTCTGCAGCCTTTCGCAAAGAAATTATGGAATTAACAGCAAACGCTCCAGCAGTCTACATGGGTTACCCAATGTTGATCTGCTATTTTTATTTTCCACCAGCAGATGCGCGAAGCCGTGATATTGAAACGCGAAGGGCCTTTCGCTGGTTGGTGCACCAGGCTTTTGCAAACTTTAACGCGCCAGGTGTTATCACCAAACAGCGGCAATTTGTCGCAACCGGATATCCTGGTCGTCTTCCAGAAGATCCTGTAGATGATGTTTCCGTCGATATCGAAAGACTTAAAGGGCAAGCCTTGCAAATTAGGCTCGTTGAAAAAGTGAGTGGCACTTTTCCAGAACTCCTGCTTGCAGAAGCAAAAAAACACGAAATTGAACTTGTCTTTAACTACACGCCAGATGAAAGTAAAACTTTTGCAGCATATAGATGCTTTATGGCGAATCAGCGTGATCCTCTCAGCTCCTTCCGTTTTCTTTATGGAGAAGGTGGAGCCTTGTATCGCTTTTATCCGCAGGTTGCACCGTTCTTTGCAGAAATTTCATCAGCCAGTGATGAACGACGAAAGCAGCTTCTGATTGACCTGCATCGCTTCACCTTAGATCAGGTCTACGCTACTCCATTCTTTGCCGAACATGCTGCCATACTGCATAGCAATCGTATCGATCTTTCTGCAATCAATCCATTTGACATGCGAGTACGCTTCTTCGAAATGAAGTGGAAGAAGTAATAGTCATGAGGTAGCAATCGTCGCCTCTTACGTCTGGTGATTGGGAAGTGTCTGGGTTTGCAGAAATGATATGGAAGGGATTCTAATCATTGATCTTAGGTCATGTCATGCTAGGAAATCTCCAGCAAAGTCTCTTGAATAACACTTTGGTATTGC
>CAZWOL010000036.1:0-32393 GCA_964635325.1 uncultured Pseudobdellovibrionaceae bacterium | reverse complement strand
GTTCGCTTATCCATTTTTGTCAAAGCAATCTCGCACATTGCTTATCACCATACTACTTCTGTTTCTTTGTCAATTTTTGGCAATTGTAGGATTGGATGGAGCACACTCATATGTTCATGAGTATTATTATATTGCAAGCGCTCCCTTGTTGATATTTTTGTGTTTCACACTGTATCGAGGAATTCAAGAGAGCTCACATCGTTGGAAGTCTTATTTTCTTCGATTAGGTGTGTTGCTTTGCTTGGTTTCTTTTCTTGAGTCCAGTCAATTTGAATTGCGTCATTATTTACCAAAGACAAGCAAGCAATATGTCCGCATAAGAGACTGCCAAACACTTAAAGATCGTCACCCTGAAATTCCATGGAACAATGGATATGTATTTAGAAGTGGGAATGCAGAAGCCTTTCCACAAGCTGGCATTTGTTTTTTTGAACGAGAAGGCTCTCTGGTAAATGAATATGGTTTGTTTTCAACTAACGATCCTATTCCAGAGAATTGTGAGAAACTGGACCAAGAAGGTTTCGCCCTCATTGTTAAATGTCATTGAGCATCTTGACTCCAGAGAAGCCTCTGTCAAAAACGATACGATCCGATAAGAATATCGATCGCATATCTTCTGATTTGCGAAAAGATTCCAAGATAGTTGACAATACTTGCCATGTTATTGTGGAGGATCCTCGTGAAAATGAATAAGCAAGTAGCCAAACATTTTAAGTGGGCTTCTGACTGTGATGGTTGGCATCTTTTAGAGCATCAAGATTTGAGTGTAATTCATGAAAAAATGCCCCCAAGCTCTACCGAAAACAGACATTATCATGAGCAGTCTCGACAATTATTTTTCATTCTAAAAGGTAAAGCCAACCTGGAACTTGAGGGTGAAATCTACGAAATACTTGAACAAGAAGCAATAGAGGTTGCCCCTAAGCAAAGGCACCGTATTTCAAATCAAAGTTCTCACGATGTTGAGTTCCTTGTAATTTCTCAGCCCGCAATAAAAGACGATCGAATTGACCTCGAAGATTGAGGTACACGTCAGAGAATAATTGTTTTGGAAATGAAAATTTCGGAAAGTGTAAGAATGGCTCCCCGTTTCCGACAGTGTACTAAATGATGGCCCCCTCATAGAGTTCCAAGGAAAACAGAAGGGTAGCTTCTATCAATGGTTCGCCGACAAAGATTTTCTTTACCACGAATACATTGAAAAAGAGAAGTCAGCAGCTCAGATAGCCCGAGAAGTGGGCTGCGCCAAGTCAACAATCTCGGCCTATCTTCTTGAATTCAATATCCAGCCGCGAGAAATACAGCCAAAACATCACCCAAAAGGTCAATTGGCTTTCGGTGAGAAGATCCGGAATGGTAGGGTTGTGCCTCATTTAGGAGAGCTGGAGGTCATCAGACAGCTGTCTGAGCTAAGAGGAAAGGGGAAGAGCTACGGGGATATTACCAATTGGCTGAACACAAACGGGGTTGCAACAAAGAACGGCAAACCGCACTGGGATCGACCGACGGTTTATAAAATACTGAGTCGAGAGTCAAAGAAAGAGGAATCAAAAATTCTTTAAACGTTTTCTATTCCGGTCTTCGACATTTGTTCCTGTGCATTCGCTAAGGAATAGTCGACAAAATGCATGGTTCTTTCTAAGTCTGGAAGACTCGCAGGTTCGTGAACCTTCTTTCCAAAGCGTACTCCGATGCGTTCCACCCAGGCGGAGCGGATTAGCTCATGCCATGTAGCAGGTAAATGTGTTTGCGACCATTCAACAGCTCTAAATTTCGATTCGATCTTTCCGCTCTGAAGAGTATGGAGAACTCGACAACAGGTCAACACAGTGAACGACTGACCGAATTTTGTACGAAACCATCCTGTTGGCTTCATCTGATCTTCTGCATATGCTGACCGAAGCTTTTGAAGCGATGTACACATTTCCGCTTTCAATGTATCAAAGGGTATTGAAGCAATAAAAGTCCTGGCGTCGGGACCTGTGAGAGTGATGGACCGCTCTCGCAAGACCCAACGTACATGCCACTGATTATCGTGAACCGACTGTTCAAGATTGGTGCTTCCGTTGTCAACATACCACAGAGGATAGGTGCCAACGAGTTCTGTAGTGTTCAAAACTTTTTGACTCGCGTACGATCCTTCCAAGTGCATTGCGGGATAATTTCCAAGCTTGTAAATTTTGCTGTGTAAAACATTCAGCATAGAGATTTGTGTCTCTGTTAGCTCCTCCTCAACTACAACAAAAAAGTCAACGTCACTATCTTCATCAAAATCTCCTGTTGCGATTGATCCAACCAGATAGATGCCAATTAGATTCTGTTGGAAAACTGTTCTTACCCCTTCGACAAATCTTTCCAAAACCGATGGAAGTTCTGGATAGGGTGTTCTTGGGATTTCTTTTGAAGACATAGTCACTTCATTTTCTCATTTGATGGTCATCATACATTTGTTCAATCACGAGACTACTCCGTTAGACTACCACCTCAAGCTAAAATAGGTGCCTGAGAGCCCAAGAAACACCTGCATGGACCCCACGATCTTGGATTATATGACGACAAACAGGATGCGCCATACATCTAGCCACAAGCATTGCTACTGGAACCCAGAAAGGATCTGCTGTTATTCCATACGTGAATTTTGTGTCTTGATGAGAAACAACTTGAGTCAATATCGTACCATTGGTTTCGAAATAGGTTGGCACATTATGACCTTGTTCATCTTTTGCCCAGGGAGGAGAGATTGCAGCAAGGACTTCCTTATTTTGGCCAAGGATTAAAACAGAATCATCAGCTTGTTTTTCTAGACTGCATGCTCCAACAACCTCGAACTCGTAACGTTCTGGATCAGATGGGTTATCAATATGGATTAAAGCTCGATAAACCCTGTCTCCAAGGGTTTGAAACTCAATCGAACTTGATCCTGTGTTCTCTCCCTTTTGGATAGCGAGACTTATAGTTCCAGACTCCCTTGTCACTATTTGATCAACAGTTTGTACTACAGGTGTACTAGCACTCTCTCGATCGGTTAAATTTGAAAGATTTTCGGCAAGAGCAAAACTTAAAGAGCTTTGTTGAAGAAGCAGAAAAGACGTGAAGAGTGAACTTAACCTAGACATAAATTCTCCTAAAAAAGGTCTGAAACAAACCGACAACACAAATTTCTATTTCGAAGTTCGATGAGATTACTGAGGGCTCCGAGTTGATTTTCTTTGGGCAAATTCTCTCTTGCAGAAAATCAAGAGGCACACCCCGTAAAGCATGAAACCGAAAAACCACACTCCGCCCCTCCAGACTCCAGCACTAAACGTGTAAAGCATCGAAAAACAAATCGGACCAGCAACCGAACTGACATTGGTTAGGCTAGTGAGAAGCCCTTGCAGTGCTCCTTGCTGATCAGTTTTCGTGGTGTTCGAAAGCATTGCCTGTAAGGCAGGCATGCCGACTCCCCCTGCGGCCAAGAAAAGAAGCACGGGAGGAACCATCCATCCTCGAGTGATGAGCGCCATTGCAAGAAAGCCGGTTGCGTCGGCCACCATTCCGAGCAGAAGTGTGCGTTTTTCTCCGAGTCGAGTCGAGAGTGGTCCCGTGACAAAAGCCTGAAACAACGCATGCGCTAAACCGTAGCCTGCGAGTGAAATCCCAACATCGGATGTGCTCCATTGAAACTGATCTTCGCCATAAATGACCCAAAGGGTAGCTGGAAGTTGACCGAGTAGCTGAACCATGAAAAAGAGACTGAGCAGTGGGAGGAGGCTCCAAAACAAGCCCCTCATTCGGAACACAGCGAATGGATGAATGGCTTCTGAAATTTTCTTTTCGCTTGAAATAGGTCTTGTTTCTCTTAAAAAGAAAAAAGTCAGCAAGAACCCGGCTCCGTTCAACACCGACGCGGCAATGAAAGGCGCATGAACGGAGAAACTCTCTAGTAAGCCTCCAATAGCTGGACCCGCAATCATCCCGATGCCGTAGCAGGTTCCCAAATAACCGAACCAGCGCGCCCGTGATTTCTCTTGGGTACTGTCTGCGAGAATAGAGCTTGCAACCGCTCCGGTTGCACCAGCGATTCCCGAGATGATCCTTCCGATATAAAAGACCCACAAACAGGACGCCATCGCCATCACGGCATAGTCAATCGCAGCTCCGGCCAACGAGATCAGGAAAACGGGCCTTCTGCCGTAACGATCTGAAAGCCATCCCAGCACAGGCGAAAAAAATGCCTGCATCAACGCATAAAGCGCCAGCAGAATCCCGTAGTGAGTGGTCACTTGAGAAGATGGCAGGAACTCTCGCAATAACGACGGCAAGACCGGCATAATGAGGCCAAGGCCCATAGCATCCAGTGTGACTACCGCAAGAGCGATGGATCGCGCCATATTTGTTCTACTCATAATGAATCCAATATACCTATATTTACAAATAGTTATAATTTATCAACGATAAGGGCTAAATTTATCATTGATAAGGAGCGAAGTCAAGAGTACCTGTATTGAGATGATGACTGGGGCAGATCGCGGTGCGTTAAAGCCTATAACTATAAAGCCAAGGAATACTGAGAGATGACGACGAGACTAGATCGCGAAACGGTTATTGGAGCTGCGTTGAAACTTCTGAATGAAGTTGGCATCGACGGCTTAACCACACGAAAACTTGCTGAGAAACTTGAAGTTCAGCAACCTGCCCTTTACTGGCATTTCCGAAATAAGCGTGCGCTATTGGATGCGCTGGCCGATGCTATGCTTGTGAAAAAGCATAAACGCTCCAGACCTGAGAAGGATGAAGATTGGCGCGTATTTTTAAGGGAAAACGCTCGAAGCTTTCGGAAAGCGCTTTTGTCCTATCGAGATGGAGCACGTGTACATGTGACGGCTACACCTCCAACGGATGAAAACGGCGCTGCGGAAATCCAAATTCAATTTCTTTGCGAAGCTGGCTTTCCTCCGAAAGAAGCGATGTTGGCACTAATAGCGATCAGTCATTACGTCGTTGGTTCTGTTTTGGAACAGCAGGCACCAAAATCTAAACCCTCCAAGCCCTCCTCTGCTCTCTTAAAGACCCTGTTTTCAGAATACCAAGCTGGAGGCGAGGACGCGGCTTTCGAGTATGGTTTGGAAAGTCTCATTCGTGGTTTACAGAAAGACTAAAACTTCGTCTGATGCGCCATCGGGTCTCGATTCTGGGAACGGTCTACTTCCAAATGAAGTTGAGTTCCTGTGGAAAAGGAGCTTTGTTGTACGATCTATGCCTATGCGTGATATTTGGGAAGTCCGGATGATCACGATTGAAAGCTTGCTCTTTGGGTACAAGCGAGAATAGAAACCGAAACCCAGCTAGATCCAAGGTCAGTCCGAGCACTTGAGACTCACGATGGGAAAGTGAAAATGAAATAAAGTTTCCAATCTTCATCTCCTCTCCAACCTTGTACATGACATGCAGTCCACACCCAGGAGGAAAGCTATCCATACCAAACAAACAGCGTATCCAAGATGGTTCGAGGTTCGAAGGAAGCATCCTAGTAGTACCGTCCAAGAATTGCCCTGTTGCCAGCACACCAAGCAAGAGCTTTAGTATCCACCTTTCAAACAGGTTCCCTGAAATGTTTACCCGTTCGGCTTGCTGTTTGGGCTCCCCAAAACGTTTGAATTCAATAAATGTTTTCCCAGCAAGTTCGTCTAGAGGTGAGAGAAAATTGTTATGTTTTTCGCAGAGGCACTTAACGACTAGGACCTTTGGTGTTATATGACCGTCTAAATGCTGAAGCCATGGAACTCCTTTGGGTGAAAGCTCGTCAAATTGATCCAGTATATTCTTGGAAATGAAATGCTCACGTGACATTCCACCTTCGCAGTTTCCCAAAGAATGTGCATAACATCCTTGCAAGGGACTTCCAGTTGCAGACATCATTGGTAATACGATTTTTGTTAAATCTCTTGTGGGGACTTTTCGCAACTTGCTTGCAAATGCAAGTTGGTCTCTTCGATTTGGCATATACAGAACACCTTTTGCTGGAATGCAATACATGACAGCGTTTTTCTATTTGAACACAAACTATGCGTCGAGGATTTTTCGAAGAATCTCTCTATCTTCCTTGCGAAGATGTTCTTTATAGTAGTCAAGGCTGTGCATGCCGGTCTGAATCTCTTCCTTCGTTAGAATAGATTTCTCAAAAAGCGTTTGGATCATCAGACCAAAAGAAATCACCCTATCAGTTCCCAAGCTTTTGAGTGCTAAACTTGAAAGTGTTTTTTCCTGGGTTGCAAGATTTGCTTTGTTTTTATAAGCAAGAGCTAAAAGATACCGATCTGTAGGGGAAGTTGGCGCACTCATTTGACTCGCATCCAACTTATTTTCCATCACCTTCAGTACGTTCAGGGCTTTTTCACGCTCAGGTTTTGTCATCTCTTTTAAGTTACCTGTCCGTGCACGCGAATATTTAAGAGCATCATTCAAAATATTTTCACCAAATTTACGAAATTTGATGTTCTTATTTTCAACCCATCTTTCGATTTCGTTGATTACGGATTCGTGCACTTCCACTGAACCAAAGGGATATGAATATTCAAACATGACCGATGGTTTAAATAACATCATCAATATAACGATATTGGTGTCGCAAATAAGGAATTTAACCGTTTTTGCGGCAGGGGCGTTAGACTTTGGCATCCTCGTTTACTTCCGCTGATTGTTCCAATTGCCATGAGTTAATAAGTTCATGTACATCACCCGAGTCCATATTCAATATCTCAGCGAGACGACGGGATGAAATTTTTTCAGAGATAGCGGAATCTCGAAGTTTTACTAACGCTTGATAGATTTCTCGATCCGTCTGAACTTCTTCTGTGAAGAATTTCAGCATTTTTTCATAATCTTGAGGAGCAAAATAATTAAAATACAAGTGCTCTAGAGTTTTTCGATCTTTCTTGAACAACTTGTCTAAACTCATAAATCGATTAAATTCATGACTGGATTGCTTAATATGTCCGTACTGTCGAAGAGCGATCCCGAGTCCTTTTGGGCTCCAGTCAAATTCCTGTTGGAGTCTTCTAAAAACATCCACCCACTCATTCCAAGAATATTTGACTGCATCCGAAAATATTTCGAGTATTTTTGAATTTTTCTGGAAAAATTTTGGAGGATAAATCAGATTTTGAGCTACCAAATTACAAAGTCCTTCTTCATCAAACCCTTTCTCCATTTCAGTAGAGTCAAAAATAAGATGAGAGAGTTCATGACAAACGTCAAAAAGAACTTCGTCTTTCGATCGATTGGTATCAACAAAAACAATGACCCTATCAGCCTTTATAGCTGAAAAAGCTACTTCTCTACTCGATTTAAACTGCTCAGCAAGACCTATCTTTTGCAGTGGTAAGAAGAAAATGTTGAGATTGTATTTCTTAAGTTCATAAATCAAATCGTTTAAGATGACAGGCTCATCTTCGGGAATATTTATTTTCTGTCTTATTTGTCGGGCGATCTCGGTATGATCCGGTTTGCTAATATAAGCAGTAAGAGTCCCCTCTTTGATGACATAACTCGATGCATCAATTTTAAAGAAGGTATCTGCTAGATCGCGTCCCTTTTGAATAGATTCCTTACTTGCTTCTTTTGAGCCACCCGTGCGTCGGAATACAACTTGAAGTGGAGGAACTCCCAAAAGTTTTTCTATGTCTTCTTCTTCTAATTCTAGTTTTGCAACGATATCAAGAAACCGGGTTTCTTCAGGAGCATGTTCTCCATTCAACCAGTTATAAACAGACTGTTTGGATATACCGAGTGCTTCGGCAAAGGCGTCTACTTTACCAAACCGTTCAAGTATCATTTTTCGAAGAAATTCCGTATTCATTAGCCCTATTTTCTCCCTCGTTCTTCTTATTACCGCTTGTCGGAAAAGTAAAGCTAAATATTAAATACAACTTTACATTCTTACCTAATATCGCCAATTTTAAAGGATTCTTATTAAAGTAGTCAAGTTATAGATATATATTACCTTGACTAAAAGCTAATAGCAATGGCCTAACAGGTAACGCTACTCTTTCCCCCTTGTTATCCATAAATTGCGGAGGAACCGAGGCAAAGAGTAAAATATTTCAGTGAAAACTTGAGCTGGAGGGCCATATGAAGAACGAACTTGCGAAAGTGAAATTCGTTGAATTCCGATCAGTAGGAAAAAGCTATGCTGAAATATGTTTAGAGCTAAATATTTGCAAGCAGACAGCGGTTAATTGGAGTAAAGAACTTCAACACGAAATCAACAATTTAAAAGCAATTGAGTTTGATCGAATACAAAGACTTCATCGTTTACATTATGAAGCTCGCATTGAGCTTTTTGGTCTTCTGTTGGAAAAATTGAGAAAAGAAATGGACGCTCGAGATCTTTCCTCTTTACCCACCGACAAAATCATTGAACAGATAGTAAAGATTTCATCGGCTGTTTCCCGAGAAAAATCAGAAACTATTTTCAAACAAATAGTCCCAAACAACCTTGATGCTATGTTGTCCTCGCTCAATTCAGGTTTAGACACTTGGTCCGCCTAGACCAAAAGTAGACCTAGATAGACCAGTTTGAGATCTTTCCAGAATGCAAAGGACGAAAGAACGGAAAACTATGCAAGAAAACTATAAGTTACAAAGGGACCTTTGGCTTCGTTACTACTTTCGGAGGCATTTGCATCTTCACTAGGTTTTCGACTGAGCATATTGAAGATCACACAAAGTTCTTTCCAATCATGTGTGGATGCCAATCCATTTAGAGTCAGGTCAGCGTCTTTGAGCGCACATTTTGACATTGAAAGAATTTCATCGATAGCGGCAGCAACGATAACATCCACTTTTTCTTCCGACACACCTTCTATGCCTAAACGTTGCATAATCCCAAGAACTGACTTTTTAATGAACTTAGCCTTCTTGAGATCAATAGAATCTTTTAACACCCTTTCTGGGTGAAGCTGATAACTTGTCAACATGATTGCGTGATACAATCTGCTCCAATGGTCTGCTGGATATGATTTACGCCATCCTTGGTATCTTATTGCAGCTTCATCTTCACCTGCCAATGTCATGATCATCACACGCACTCGATCTCCCGATATATTGATCCCCATTTTTTCAAGAATTCGATCAACTGGTACCGAATGTTTTTTTTGGACCTGCTTCCATACCCCCAGAGCCTCAAGGAGCAGCTCGCAATCTTCGGGTGCATTTCCTGAGGTGATCCATGATTCAATTTCCCTCTCCTGCTGGCTGGAGTGCATTCTCACGTCTGAAATCTCCACATAGTTGCTTGGATTCATTTCAATTCTCCTAAAAAATAAAAATTATCTGAACGCCCGTACATCCGGGTTAACCGTATTTTGGAGTTTGAGGAGGATTCAAGTGTTCAGTGAGATTGAAACAACTTTGAGTGCCTGCGAGCAGTTTCCTGCGCAATCTTTAAGCATCTTAAAAGAAGCTGTAAACCAAGCTGGCAGTCTTTCACGTCTAGCGGAATCAACTGGTTTAAGGCGCCAAAGCCTCTCTCTTTGGCTCAGGAGTGCTGTTGTTCCCAGTCCAAAGAGTGTTCGTATCGTTCTTGATTGGCTCAAGACGAATTCCAATCATGAAAACTGTGGAGGCTGATTTATGCCAAATTATCCAGACTTGGAAAATGCGGTCAAAAAGGCGCAGAGACAAATCTTAGACTTACTCGAGGCAGCAATGGGTGAGTCACCTCAATGGCCTCTCATTCGCAGTCGAATCCTTGGAGTCTTTGGTCGAAATGGATTGGCGGGCGCTCTGCAATTAGAACGTAAGAGCCGAAAGGGAGAAAAAGATGTTTGAGCCAGCTCAAGAAAACGCACTAGAAAAGAATCATCCCGGTTCATCCTCATCCAATCCCGAAGAAGTGAGGGAAGGAGAACCCTATGATCTTGAGGAGATAGATAAGGTATCCTCACTTTCCTCACAAAATGAAAAAACTCAAAATTTGAACAACCGTAATTCCAATGATCAAACTAATAGTGATCTCCTTTCGTCGGAAAAATTCCCTGCAAAAAATGAGGAAATTGAGGAAACGTCATTCAATCCTTCTAATCTTAGACTCTTACATAGCTCTACCTCCGATGAAGGAGTGTCAGAAAACGGGGAAATTAAGAGAAGACTCTCTGTGATCTGTGAGCATCCAGAAAAAACAGGAACAGCAGCACTTGCGCACCGCTGTGAATTCAATCTCGAAGATCCAGAAGCTTTGGAAACACTCTTAAAAGAGAACGATGCTTTTGCAGGTGCTCTTTGGAAAGGTGATTCGCCTTCAACAGAGAATTTCGAAGAAGCCAGTTGTGCAGTTGTGGACTGGGACATGCCTGGACATAAGCAGAGTGAAATGCCCAATGAATTTCGTAAAGGTGTTGATGCAATTCGTTTCATAGAGCAACTGCTCCCACCTCAAGTTCCAAGACCTAATCTTGCTTATGTAACAACGCACGGGATACGGATGATCTGGGTAACGTTAGAGCCCATTGTAGATAAGGAGACATACAGGACTCTTTTAACAAGGCTTGCCTCAGACTGTGGAGGGGACATGGCAGCGACTGCCATATCCTCTATTTTCCGCTGTCGTCTTCCTATTTCAGAAAATGGTTTGGTGATCTTGCATAAGAATTTTCTCGACTATGACGAGTATTTGTCAACTTCGCCTCACTGGTCGAGGTTGAACACGTTGGCAGACGCATATGAAAGTGCATTAGAGAAACTTAGTCTCAAAATGGGGTCTCAATCCAGTCTTCGGTGCCCGTTGGGTGGTCATGACTCGGATGATCGAGCAGGTATTCGAGTCTATCCTAATGGTGTGATGTGCTTTTCAAATCATGGTTTTATTCACTCATCACGGATTATTGAAATTGCCGGAATGCCTGCACCTTCGGGTTCACTCGCAGATTTTGCTTATTCGGAGGTGTCACGTTTTGCTCCCAAACGAGAGCTTCTCGAGATTCTTGAGATCAAAGTAGAGAAGGTACCGGGGGTCAACACGCAGGACCGTAAGATATTTGCTAAGATTCTCTTCGATTTTGCTGTTCGCTTATTAACGAAGAAGGATCAACAGTGGTTCTTTCGGTTAGAACATATATTTAGGCATCAGTACCCGTATTCCCCTCGTGAGTATGCACATGGAAAATTTCTTCTACATGAAACACACCGAGAAAGTGGTGGTATCGATGAGCCACCAACATTTCTTGTTCGTCGGTTTGAGACTCGAGATATTCCTCGGTCTGGAATTGAAGCCCCATTATTACGATCCATTGCACCTAAACTTCATTTCATAAATTTTTCAAAAGAAGGGGCGGTCAAATATTCCCCAACCGCAAATATTAGTCGATTTGTGAATGGAGAAGCCACTGCAATGCTTAGCTCGAGCTTGTTCGGAATATGCATTTACAATAGGCCAGCAATCGGAGTGAAGGTGGGGTGGGTCTTTCAAGAAGGATCGCTACCATGCTGTGTCTACGTTCCCTCGCCTCTTCATAAAGGGAACGTTAACTCAAATATCATTCAAGAACTTGTCGTTGATCTAAAAGCTAACTTTTCATTCGAAGATCCTGACATAATGGCGCCTCAATATCTTGGATTTCTAATTCAAGGAATGCTTGCTCATCTATCTCCCGGACAGAATCCTCTCTATTTCTTCAAGGGACCAACCCATGCAGGAAAAGGTTATCTCGGAAATGTATTTCCTGGGTTCTTGTATGCTACCCAGTTCGGATCAGGTGTTTGCGAAGCCAATTTCAAAGAAGGTTCCTATGAGCTATCGATACTAATGGCTAAAGCAGTTCAATTTCCATATGTATTCTTCGATGAAATCATTCATGCAGGCACTAAGGAATTGAAGTTCATTGACAATCTCGCAACACAAAAAATCATCCAGTATCGGGGTCTGTATAAGGGCTACCTCGGTGCGCCAAACCACCTTACAGTGGCTTTAACCGCGATCAATAAGGAGTTTTCAGACGAAACAAAGGCAAGACTTGTCGAAATCTCTCTCACCCGTTCCACACCTAGCTTGATCAAAGCCTTTCATGAAAAGTGGAAGAACAGACTTTCAGAGTTGTTCGCTTCTTTTTTTCAGGCTCTCTCAAATGTCAATTTTAAAGAAATTCCATCTGTCGAAAATCGACGAACTGGTTTTGGTGTCATCAAAAAAGCTTTGGAAAATGGTCTACACGTCACTGTTGACTATCCTCTCCATCAATCATCAAATGACATTTTGGATGTGATTGCAAGAATGTACGATTCTAATACCGGAAGAGCATGTGGAAAATGGAAACGGTACACACCTAAAAACGTTCTTGATGCCTTTAACTTTGAAAACAAGATTCCAATTCGAAATTCCCAAATCGCTGCACTCTTGAACACAGCTTTAGGCTACCAGAGCACGGAGGAACATCCTGTTTTTGGGCGAGATGGATATCCTTCCGAAGATGGACGTCGATTTCATATAAAGATTCGTGATGAGGGTCAAGGTACGGGTGCTGCGAGAAGGAAATATATCTACGTGAGAGAAACTGAAACCTGCGAGACAAACCAGAAAAGTTCACCTGAAGCTAAAGTTGTACCAACAAAAAATAGAGTCTCAACCACCACAACCCGCAAATCACAGAATAGAGCGAGTTCCTTTCCCATAGTGGAGACAAGATATGAACCTTGATGTTAGGCCGATCTTTCTGGATTTAGAAACATACTTTGACACCAAATCACTCTTCTCTTTGAAGAACCTTTCCGATGTCCGTTACATTATGGACCCTAGATTTCATGTTCTGTCGGTTGCTATCATGGATGATCAATTCACCAGAGTTTTTCCAGGCGACAGTCAAGAGTGGGAGTCGATTCTTCGAACCTACATTCAAGAAGGGCGATGGATTGTAGCTCACAATGCACGTTTCGACTTGCGTGTCCTATCGCTGCGCTATGGCATCCTTCCCTTAAGAGCTGGTGATACCATGCTCATGGCTCGGTACCTCGGGTTTCCAAAGTGTAACCTAGCAGAGTTGAGCAAAATACTGTTAACAGAATCTAAAGGTGAGTTGACTACAGATGGTAAGGCACTGTCTGCTCTTACAGAAGAAGATTGGCTTGCGCTAGCCAACTACAATACTCAGGACGTATTTTTGGTTTCAAAGCTCTACGAGACCCTTTTGCCCAGATTGCCAAGATTTGAACTCGACCTTATAGATCAGACATTGCGTTTATGTCTCACGCCTATTTGCATTAATGAAAATAACGTTCATGAGATAAAGAGAAACCTTCTGATGCAAATTGAGGATCTAAAGTCTAAAGATTCACTGTTGTTTGAAAATCGCATGAAACCAATAGCGGTCCGAAAAATCCTGCGCGATCGATTTGGGGAAGACCCAGGGAGTATTGATAAGAAGAAAGTTGATCTTCAGAGAATGCATCCTGAAGCTTGCAATCAATTAAAACTCATTTGGGAAATTAAAGAGTTCGAGCGAGAGCTTACGTTGCTTTCAAATTTAAAGGAACGTATGAGCCCAGCATTTGGATTTGTTTCCCTTGATTTGAATTATTCAAAGGCGGTCACTCATCGTTGGTCTAGTGGTGGAGATGGGTCTGAATCATTCAATATGCAAAATATTGGAAGAGGTTCCAAAATACGTGAACTATGGGTACCGCAGACGGGTAAGTTGTTTGTAATTGTCGATCTTAGTCAAATCGAAGCGCGTATCGCTGCTTGGGTTGGTGATGAGAAGGAACTACTAGACGCTTTTACAAAGGGACGTTGCGTCTATTGTGAGTTTGGGCAACACATTTTTGGTCATGTTCTTAATGCCGAACAAGAAAAAGATGAGCGGGCAATTTCAAAACAAGCAGTTCTTGGACTGCAATTCGGCATGGGGTCTAAGCGGTTCTTGGAAACCATGAAGTCGCAATGTCCAAACGCAGTTCAAAAAGTGATGACTTCACTTTGCATAGAGAATGAGATCGAATTTTCAAAGAAAGTTGTAGCAACCTACAGACAAGCCTATATGCGACTTGCAGGATTACCAAAAGCGTTCTTTGATGCGATTCTTCAAATTGTTGCAAATAATGGTTCCATTGAAATCGGTGGGATTGGAAAATACAGATTTGAATACAATGCAATTCATCGATTTATAAAAGTCACTCTTGCTACTGGTGGCATCATTTACTATCGGGATGTTCAAGCGTCTGTGAATCCCTCGAAGTTCGGATCAGGTTTACAATCGGTCATCAGCTATGCTACCCAAGGAAATGAGCGGAGAGAATTTACATTCTCCAGTCCATTTGAAAATATTGTCCAAGCAACAGCTCGGGATATTTTAGGCTTTCAACTTTTAACTTCTGAACAGAATGGTTTGAAACCACGCATGCACATGCATGATGAAGTCATCTTTGAGGTTGAAGAAAAAACAGCTCTTGATGATTTGAAAAAAATATCGACCATTTTCTCAAAAAACCAAGAGACTTGTCCTGGGCTCCCCATTTCATGCAAAGCTTTTCTATCTGATCGATACACCAAGGACGAACGATACATGAAGCATTTTACCGAAACTCTACAAAGAAATATCCATGCGTAAAGTTTGAGGCTGTGCCTCCGGAACGGATAGGACGTAAATAAATTTTAGGGTTGGGCTGGATTGAACTGCCAAAGCAAATTTAACAAGAAAGGTGGTTGTTATGAATAGTGGATGATTGCAATAGCCCCAAAGGCATTTTTGCACAACGAGTCTGTCGAAACTGTGGGAAGGAAAAACCGTTAACCGATTTTCCAAAGAAGACGAAAGCACTATACCGGTCTCATTGCAAGGACTGCCATTCCAAAAGGAGAAACGTTACTAAAACTGGTCCGAAACTGGAGGAGCTTTCGGTAAAGATGCATATGGATGGACCCACTTGCGACTGGAGCACAGTCCTTCTTGGAATCATCAAAGGAGATCAAAACCTTGGACTGCAAGGGCCTGATCCGCTAGAACTAGATTTCTTCAATGCAAATAAATCGGCAATAGAACAACTTTTAGCACAAGAATCTAACCAATGAGAAAGATAGGAATATATGCTCGGGTCTCAACCGAGGAGCAAGCGCGGGTGGAAGAAGGCTCAATCAAGAACCAAAAGGAAAATCTCCGACGTTGGGTAGAAGGCGAGAACTATAAGCATTCTGGAAAATGGGGGGAAATTGTTGGAGAGTACGTGGATGACGGTTTTTCTGGGAAGGATCTACAACGTCCAAGAGTCAAGCAGTTGCTGCTCGATATATCAAAAGGATTAGTAGATACAATCATTATGACCGAGGTGTCACGCTTAAGCAGATCTGTGAGGGATTGGATTGATTTACGTCTTTTTTTCGAGAAGCACAGCGTTGCATTCATCACTTTAAGACAGAACTTTGATACATCGACAGCAATGGGAAGAGCCATGCTGAGCTTTGCGATTGAGTTTTCACAACTTGAACGTGAACAAACAGCAGAGCGAGTTAAAGTCAGTTCTCTTGCTCGCTCAAATCGAGGATTGTGGACCGGAGGGTCAGTACCATTTGGATTGGAAAGCACAGATCGTCCCGGTCACCTTAGAGTAAACGTAGCAAATCAAATCATTGCTGAATCAATTTTCGATATTTTAATTTCGCAAGCAGGGTATTTAAGCAAAACAGTCGAGCTGATTATCCATTCAGGATTCGACAAAGACTCTGGTCGAAAATGGACTAAGCAACTTTTATCTTCATGGATAAGAAGCCGAGCATTGGTTGGAGAAGTTGAGGTTAACGCAAAAAACAAAAGCGTTGATCAAGAGCGCCTTGGAGAAAATGAGAAATATAAGGTCGTAAAAGCAGTTTGGGAGCCAGTCATCGAAAAAGACATTTGGCAAAGAGCAAACGATCTTCTGAATCAGAACTACCAGAAACTCAAAGTCCCTCAATGGAAACATCATGAATACCTCCTTTCCGGAATAGTTGAGTGCCCTAATGGAGAGCGTTTTGTTGGTAGTAGTGGATGGGGAAGATCAAATACGAAATATGTTCATTACATCCACAAGCAAGCAGCAAAAGGAAAGTGTGACTGTGGTTTTTCGAGTGTGCCAGCTGACAAACTTGAAAAGAAAGTTTTGAAGGAGCTTACAAACCTGACAGCTGATCCTGCTGTGCTTGAGCAGTTGGTAATTAAGGCAAATGCTGATCACTCAAGGAATAAATCCGATTTGGCTCCTTCGATCCAAAGCTTGAAAAAACAGCGAGAGGGCATTGTAAAGAAATTGGATAAGGCTACTGACCTAGTTCTCAATTCCACAGAGGAAGATTGCAACCTGTGGACTCAAAAAAGTCGGAGGCTTCAAGAAGAGCTAGATCAAGTTGAACATCAAATGAAATCCTTGGACGAGCGACACCAGAGGCAGCCGGCATTGCTTAATAGAGATGCAATCTGGCAGAGTTTAAAAAAATTCCGGGACCGGTTCCACGAATTCCCATTGGCCGCAAGGCAGTCATTCATAAATGCGGTATTGCGAAAAGTTAAATTAACCAAGGAAGGAATTATTCTGTCGATCGGTAATCCGGGCTTTTCATTACAAGGGCTTAAACCCAGTTTATTAGAGTGTTACTCGGGGGGGCAAAATTTAGGACAGTGTAAGGAGTGGCTCCTCAGGACGGACTCGAACCGCCGACCCGCTGGTTAACAGCCAGCTGCTCTACCGACTGAGCTACTGAGGAATCAGTCAGAAGGCTGTTCTATCGCTTAAGATCTTGGGTGTCAATAAAGAAGCTTTAGTTAGTTATCTTCAATAAGCGGCGACAAAAGACGACGGTTAACTGTAGTCAAAATAGTATCGATATCAAAGGGTTTCGCTATGTAATCATCTGCACCAGCTGAGATACCGCGCTGCACCTCTTCTGCACTATTTCCTGCAGAAATCATAACTAAGGGGACAACTTTCAGGTGATGGTGGTCTTTAATAAGTCGGCAGAGTTCAAACCCATCGATCCAAGGTAGATTCACATCCAGTAGAATCAGATCCAAGCGCGTCGTCTCTAAAATCTTTGAAAGTGCGATACCATCTTCAGCAGCGATTACGTTGTAACCTTCGCTCTCTAAGATGCGTTTGATTCCATTTCTCATGATTTCATCGTCATCGACAACTAAGACGGTATGAATCTCATGCGAATTTTTGAGCGCCCGAAAATCCGCTAGACTAACGATAGGCTGAGTGCAAATCTGATGACGTTTGATAGCCTCAATTTTTTTACGAAGGGTCTTGTCTGTCATACTCTTGCCGAGAAGCGAAATTGTTATAGGTCCCTTATCGGATCCCTTGAGCACATTATGAGAAAAATCTGAGATGAAAGATAAGCTACTAGAGACAAAGGAAATTAGAGTCTATTGGGACACTCTCTCTAGGCAGGAAGCAACCGCCTGGCACCCCTGGATACACGAATCGCTAGACCCCTCGGAGGAGGATCAAAATATTGAGAAAGGTTTGGATTGGAGTCCTGGCACTCTCTCAATATTACGCAAGGCTTTCAAATTCCGATTGAACCGAAACATAGGGTGGGACCTGACTCACATAACACATCCAGAAGCCTACCAAATTGCGGCCCAGGCCTTTATGCGAGGCACACACTACCGACCGCAAACTCGACAAGCAACGCATCAAAAAAAGGGGGCCTATACCATTCGGATAACGGAAAGACCGGATCCAAATTTCTATGCGCTCCTCGACTCATGTTTTGTCGTCTGCGATGCGGAGGTTCAAAAGGCTTGGCCTCAATTTTTACAGGATCGCTGCGATTACATTCTTCACAATGTATGTGAATCCACCAAAACCCTCGACACAGTTGCCAAGCTCCGAAGCAAGGCCCCCACTCTTAGGCCATGGCTAATTATTGGAGGAGGCATTAGTTGCGATCTAGCAGCCTACGCTGCTCATTTGCATGGAGTATCCTTTACCCTTGTTCCAACAACTTTACTTGCTATGGTTGATGCATCCGTAGGAGGCAAGACCGGGGTGAATTTTTTACCCTTCGGCAAAAACCTAGTCGGTGCCTTTGCCTTTCCACAAAGCGTGCAAATCTACACGCAGTGGCTACAAACTCTAGCCACTGCAGAATTTTATGCAGGAGCAGGAGAGTGTTTCAAACACGCACTTCTAGCAGGCCCTGCTGAGACTGTGGCTAGGCTCTCACAAATTTTTGCAAACCAAGACTTGCATGCATTGACCGGCCTACTACCGTCTCTTCTACAAGTAAAAATAGACATAGTCCAACGCGACCCCTTTGAGTACGGGGAACGTGCCACCCTCAATGCGGGACATACATTAGCCCATGCACTCGAGGCTGTCGCATTGCAATCGAATACTGGCTTCTACATGCGCCATGGACACGCAGTTACAGTTGGACTACTTTTCGAAATACAACTTTCCTACGAACTTGGTCACATAAGTTGCCAAGATTTTCATTGGATCTGTGATGCACTAATGCATTCTGGTGCCTGTCTAACACGAAAAGAACTTGAGCAAAGTCTCGGCCACCCTCTAGCGTCTTGTACTTTAGTCCAGCAAATTATCAACTGCATGAGAGTTGATAAAAAATCCAATAGCACAGACATCCCATTTATAATCTTACAAGCGGTGGGAAAGACCGTGAGAACAAATCTAGAATCTTGGGTCGTTAATTTAGAAAAGAATTGGGTTGCGAAGAGATTGGAAACATTTTTAAAAAACTACTAAGCATCGAATCGATCAACAATGCTCATATGCTTTGTCAGATAGACAGCCTATTCACGTAGATGCTTTTGGGGCCATGAGCTGGTTTATTGACAAAAACTATCAGAATACCAACATCCAAAGCTCTTGTCATCTACAAGGATCAACAACTATCACTTCTGCTGATCAGCTGCAAACTTAGCCTTGAGAAAGGCGCTCTGACCTTGCATTTGGGAGAGATGCTCTTCGAGGTTACCGAACTGACGACGAATCATTTTTTCTTTGTCTTCCAACTGATGCTGACGACGCTCTATATTCTTATCTTGCGTTTGAATAATACGCTCAAGCCCACGTTGACGAGATTTGACTGCTCCAAAGCTAGGATTACGAAAATCTTTGAGTTTTTGCGAGAGCATCCCCGCAACTCCTTCCGATTTTGGAGTATGTATGAACAATGCAGCAACGCTATCATAGTCGTTGGTTAAAGCTTGCTTAAATTTGTTTTCATCAAGATTTAAGCGTCCTGTCTTTGGGTCTGTTGTGATTCCAACCGTAGCCAAATTACTGGACTTCGCTCCGCTGGTCGGAAGTGAAACAATAGTACTTTGCAATTGACGCATAACATACTTCAACGTGGCATCTCCGGAGAGCAGGCCATATTGGCCCGTCTCAGGATTTTTAACAAACTGGTTATTCACGAAAGTCGCAACTTCGTTATATTTTGCTACGAAGTTGCGAATACCTTCTATTGTTGCATCAAGATCATGAATGATACTCACTTGAACTTCGGTTCCGGGTTCGGAACGTCGAAAATTAAGGGTGACTCCGTCGATAAGATCTTTGAGCATGTTTTCATCATTTGTCACCGGCACATCTTCAAAGAGCACATCAAGATTACGACCTGCTACCTGATGTTTGAACTCAAGAAACGTCGTATCTTCATCAACCTCGATCGTCGCTTCTTTTCCAGATTTTTCACTGATAACCAACAAACGAAAGGAATCTGGTTTGTAGTGCGTATTGATCACCATTGCGCGCACACCAGCCTCAGAATCATTGATCTGTCGAGCGAGCTGATTAAGGGTTGTGCCAGGGTCAACTTGAACTTCAACTTCTTCACCATCATCACGTTTGATCGTCATGTATCCAAACCCAACTGGGGTCTCATCTTTATCTGGAAAACCATATGCAAGTTGCTTATCTGCTTTTGCAAGCGAACGCACTTCAAAATCGTAAGTACCCAGAGCGGCACCCGGACTAACATCTCCATCAATAATATCAGGATTAGATGAGTCCAGTTTCAGCTTGTAAAAATCATAGCGGGTTTTGAGTGAATTGAGCGCAGTATCAAGCTCACTCAGAAGCTTTACGAATTTATCAACTTCTTTCTTTTCATTTTCAAACTGAGCTTTGCGTGCCTTTGCTTGTTCGACCGGAACTTTCTGCGCTTCGACCAACTTGTCAACCATACTTGGATCGAAGCCTGCTGCTTTCATAGCCGGATTGAATTTGATATCCATACGGTTACAATAACCTTATGAGGTTTGCATTTTTATCGAAAGGACTAAAGCATGCGTTGCGTGATTCGCCCATTCGATCCCACTCTAAAAAAGCAAAGAAGTATTCTTTTACAAAAATGTCTTCGTGAAAACGATAGTGGATATCCGATTGATGCTGAATATCCGATTGTCCTAGATCCGAAAAAAAACAATCTAAGCCTATGCATGATCCATGAAGAAAGTAGACAGCTTGTTGCTCATGCCAACTGTTGGCCACGCAGATTCCTTGACCTTCAAAGTCAGGAAAGTTTTGCAGTTGCGTTGATTGGCAATGTTGCAACTCATCCATCCTTTCGAAAGCAAGGCCTTATGCACCAGCTTTTCAGTTATCTAACAAACACCCTTCAAAACCAAGGATTCGATGCTTTGGTTCTGTGGAGCGACCTTAATTCATTTTACCAGAACTTAGGCTTTGTTAGGTTCGGTACAGAATTACGTTGGACATTTGGTAGGAATTTTTTGCCCTCTGAATTGCTTCTTCCCCTAAAGATCAGCATCAACGAAAGCACAATCGCTGATGATCGAAAGCAAATCATGGCCTTACGCTACCCGCACTGCTCCACTTTAGAACGCAGTCCTGAAGAATTTGAAAAACTCCTTAAAATTCCTGACACACACCTGCTGATAGCGCGAAAAGGCGAGCAGATCACAGCATTTGGCATTTTGGGAAAGGGTGCTGATATGGTCGGAGTCATCCACGAATGGGGCGCAGAACACCCACCTGACTTTGCTGCAATCATCGATGCAGCTCAACAACACATCCACTCGCAAAACATCTGCGTCCTTTCTCCTAATAATCTCGAAATACCGTGGCAAAACTTTTTTCGAAATCACACAGAAGACTATGAACAACATGCCATGGCTTGGATAAAGCACCTCCAGCAAGACTCCCGATTGCAAGATCTTGCAACGCATGCGTTTATATGGGGCCTAGACTCCATCTAAACGCAAATTCTCTTACGAATGATGTGACTCTAAAATTATTTCTCGAGAAGTTGTAGAGCAAGCTGAGGAAGGTGGTTGGCTTGTGCAAGAACGGAAACACCAGCCTGCATAAGAATATTATTTTTTGTAAGCTCGGCGCTTTCGGTTGCGATATCGACATCTTTAATACGTGAGCGCGCAGCAGACATATTCTCGATCGACACCCCGATGTTTCGAATGCTGGAATGCAATCGGTTCTCAATAGCACCAACCTGACCACGATAGGATGCAATATCTTGAATTGCTTTATCGATAGTAGAAAGACTACGCTGAGCAGCAAACTTATCAGCAACGCTTACGTCTTCCAATCCCAAACGACTAGAGCTGACGTCAAGTTTGAATGCATCGAAGGAAATACGATCGGCACCTAGAAGGTTGAGACCATCGGTATTCACTTGAAAATCTAAAGTTCCACCGGTACCATCAATCAGATAGGTTCCGTTAAACTCTGTTGATTTAGAAATTCGATCCATCTCTTCTTTAAGCAGCTGATACTCTTCATCAAGGTAGCGACGCTCTTGGTTTCCGATAGTATCACTGGCACTTTGGACACCAAGCTCTCGGAGACGAACAAGAATGTTCCCAACCTCCTGCAATCCACCCTCAGCGACTTGAATAAGACTCACACCGTCGGAGGCGTTGCGTTGTGCTTGGGCAAGTCCCAAAGTTTTTGCTTGTAGCTTCTCAGAGATCGCAAGACCGGCAGCATCATCACCTGCACGGTTAATACGATAACCACTCGCAAGACGTTCGAGTGATTTATCGAGAAGTTGACGCGTATTGCGCAAGTGTCTTTGCGCTGTCAGTGACGAAACGTTGGTTGCGATCCTAAGACCCATACATTAAGCTCCGGAAGGCATTTTCTAGTCCTATAACCTAGACTAATGCACTCGTGGTCAAATGGAAATGTCTTCAACTGGGTAGAAAATGACAGGCTTACTGCAAAGAATTTATAGTGTGCTAGTTTACTTGGTAGTTTCGTCGTTCTTTCCTTTATTCGCGAATTCTGTTGATTCTGGAGCCCCAAAAAAAATCGTTTCATGTGCCCTGGTTGCAGATGAACTTCTCCTGCAGATTTTGCCTAGTTCCACTCAAAGGAAACGTGTGCTGGCGCTTTCTACCTTTGTTGATGACCCTCTTTATAGCAATTCCACTCTTGAGGCGAAGACCGTTTCAGCCCGAGTCGGAGCCAATATTGAACAGATTGTGCACCTGCAGCCAGACCTCGTCATTGCTGCCTCATTTAATCAAACTGAATTTGTTAGCCAATTGCGACACCTAAAAGTAAAAGTCCATGTAATGGATGGATTTCAATCCATTCAAGATATGAAGCGCCATATTTTGGATTTAGGTCATCTTGTTAGTGCAGATACAAGAGCAGAAGAAATTGTTACGCAAATTGATCAACGCCTTGCTGCATTCAAAAAACGTCTAGGCTCGGGAAAAACATTTCTGATTCTGATGCCAGATCTAACGGTTGTTGGCAAAGAAACTCTATGGGACGACAGTTTACAAAAATTGGGACTACGTAATTTAGCAAGCGAGAGGGGAATCGTTGGTTGGCAAAAAGTTTCAGAAGAATGGCTACTACGAATTAGTCCTGACTATGTTCTAAGCATGGGTGAGCAAAAGGATCGAGCATCCGTGCTGAAGAGTTTTGGGCAATCAATAGCTCTACGTAAGATGAAAGCTCTGCAAAACGAACAAGTACTGCTCGTGCCACAAGCGCTATTTAGTGCATTTGGACCTAGTTTTTTCGATGGATGGGATTTGATCTTAGGACAAATAGAACGTCAGGCTAGACCTGTGGATGTCTCTAGTGACAAGCGATAGTGCTCATCGTGCACAATTTTTTCGACGCGTTGCGTAAACTGGTCGATGTTCTCACCTTCGATCAAATGAACCAAAGGCAGTACATGAATACGAAGAAGCGCACGTTTTGGAGTGAAGCTTCCTTTTTCAAGAAGTTTTCCCGCTCCAAAAAGCACGATCGGTAAAACAGGTACCTTCGCATCTGAAGCAAGCTTGAAGGCTCCAGCTTTGAATTTCTTGGGTTTGCCCTCGGTTGAACGTGTTCCCTCAGGAAACAAAAAGACCGGCATACCACCGCGAACAGAACTGGCACAAGCCTGCAGAGCTTGTGCATGGCTGGTTTTGAATCCACGTTTGACCGGAATATGTCCGCAAAGCCTTGCGACATGACCAAACATTGGGATTTTGAAAAGCTCAGCCTTAGCCACCCACCGAAAGGGGCTACCAATCGCATAAATGCTGAAGATATCAATCGCACTTTCGTGGTTAGCAATTGCGATATACGAGGTCCCTTGGGGGGGGATATTTTCTGTACCTGTCACCTTTATAGACCAACCGGGTGTAAAACGGATAATCCGCTGCGCCCATAAGGTACCTACCGAGCCACCCAAGAGAAAGGGTATCTCTTTGCCTTGCAGGCGGTACCAAAAATTGACCACGATCACGACAAGAGCATGATAGAAGGTCAGCACCACTACAAGGGCACAGAAATAAATCGTCTTTAAAAACGACATTAGGCTTTTTTGTTGGAAATTTCGTTAGCCGTAGGCTTATCGAGAGGCAAACTCTTTGGTGTTGAACCGTGTTTGTTCAAAGAGTTTTTGCGGCGTTTTGCAGCGCGCGCGTGATTTGCTTTACGTTTTGCTTCAGAGCGTCGTGTAGGTGATGACATAGTCTTTCTCTCTCAGTGCTGTTTATGATAGTGTGCAAACGAAATGTTTGGATTTATTTGAACCTCTACTCCCTAAAGGAAGTAGATTCTTATTGGAGTGCAAGACCCCTCAAAGCTCTAACCGCAGCTCCTCACGGAACTACGGAAAAATACAAGGGCTTTTTCGGACTTGCAATCTTTTTTTGTCAGCGCTTACATCACCCACCTAAAGGTGGATGTTTTACGGCGCGTTAGGATAAAATCGCATTTACAGTAAGCTATCATACTTATAGAGATTTGAATCCAAAAGCAAGGAGCGAATGAAATGAAATTGTTCCCCCGAAAAATAGAACTTCTCTTCTTATCAATACTCTCTTCCAATCTCATAGCTGCCTCTAATCGGGACGAAGATCCCATGGATACAGGCAAAAACGCCTCCGCCCAAGGAGCCTATGTAGCGCCCAGTACGCCTGAGCTTTATGATGTTAACGAACCTTTGGTCCCCGCCTACGCACGCATTAAAAAAGTAAAAAGCCATCCTTATATGGGACTTGCAGCCGGTTTAGGCATGACTCGCAATGTTGGCAGTGATGGCAGCCCAAAACCTGCATGGAGCCTCATTGCAGAAGGCGGATATGTACGCGCATTGAGCTCATGGTCAAGAGCCGACCTCGGTGTAGAGGTTTTTAATGGAAGCATTGGAGACAGTGACAACACCATCAATCTCCAATTAGGTGCCCTAGCAAAACTGGGTTATGGATATAATATTTCAGAAAATCTGCATGGTATTATTCGAGCGGGCTACGGGATTACAACGGGCCAGTATTCCGGCCCTCTAAGCTCAAGCCATTCGGCCTCGGGTTACGTCTGGCAACTTGGTATTCAGGTCCTTGCTCCAACCGAATCCGTCGACCTCCTTGCAGGTATCTTCTTTAACCAATATGGTTTTGCTAAGCACGGAACCTACAATGTCATCGATGGCCGCATCGGCATGCGGGTAAGACTCTAGCGCACCTGAGCGGAAGCGCTCACTCAACTAGCGTTTCTTCAAGGCTCGTTCCATTTCACGATTTGCCTCACGCTCCCTAGCGCTCTCGCGTTTATCGTAGTTCTTTTTACCCCGCCCCAGACCAATTTCGATCTTCACCCGCTGCCCCTTCAGATAAACCCGCAGAGGAATTACCGTAAGACCCTTCTCACCTACGGCTTCGAATAGCTTAATCAGCTCCTTCTTTTTAAGCAGAAGCTTACGAGGGCGCAGTGGTTCGTGGTTATGAATGTTCCCATGCGAATAGGGGCTGATATGAGCCTGTCTTAGAGTTGCCTCATTCTCGGTTTTTATCTCAACCCAAGCATCAGACAAATTAATGCGGCCATCGCGAATCGCTTTGACCTCGGTGCCGACAAGCGCAATGCCTGCTTCCCATTTTTCAATAATTTCGTATTCGTGAAATGCTTTGCGGTTACTTGTGATCGTGTTTGATTCCATAAAAATCTCCTGCTTCGCTACAAGGTATAATGCGTTCTACCAATAGCTGCAGCATTTTTTCCGCGACTACGGTCATAGTCAGCTAGGCAAGGACCTCTGAAAGAGCGCAGAATCAGGCGTTGTCAAGGAAGGTTACGTGTGGCATTGCTAGCAAAATGACCTCGATATGTACGGAGGTCCCACATTCCAGAGAATGCGAGATCTCAAATGGTTCCATCGGAAAACAAAACGGCCGAAATCGAAGACCTCTTTAGCGCTATCCGAGAGGCTTGCGCTCCCAAACTGTGGTCCCGTGGCATTGAGCTAAGTCGCCGAAGCACGGTAGCGCAGGAGGAAGGTGAGGATGAACGCATAATTCTGCGTTTGACTGAAGAGGGTCAGACCCTCGCCCGCGTGGTCACCTTTTGGCCTGAGGAAGGTGACTGGCACTGCGATTGTGCAGAAAAAGAAGATCCCTGCTTACATGTGGTCGCATCTGCGATTCATTTCAAACAAGCTCAAGATAAGGGGCTCAGCATCCCCCTAATTCGCCAGACCCAACATCGGGTGGTCTATCGTTTTAGTCGAAAAGCAGGCTTTCTCTACTTTGAACGCATGCTTGTCAATGAGACTGGAAAATCTTTTCGTCTGACAAGCTCACTTATGGCTCTCGTAATGGGACGTGTCCCAGGGCCCAAAATTAGTCCAACCAAGGAAGATGTTGCTGTCGACTTGCTCTTAAAAGATTTTCAAAGTGGACTGGTACCTCTTCCTTTTATGCCCAAACTCCTCAGCGAACTCGTCAATTGCACTGAAATCAGTCTCGACGGACAAAAAGTGGAGTGCGATCGAGAACGCACAGGATTCATTGCTTGCGTTGAAGATGCCCCCGGTGCAGGGATACGCTTATTTGGTATGCAAGACCCCACTATTCGTGAAACATTCCGAAACGGAGCTGCTTTATGTGAAGGAGCAAAGCTTCGACCATTCGGCCACGGCAAACTGCAGCCTGAAGAAATAAAAATGCTGGCAGAGGGCCGTTACTTTGCCCCTCGTGACTTTCCTGAATTAGTCTCGGAACTACTTCCGGCTCTCGAGCAAAAGCTTACTATTCGTATCCATGCGAAGTCTTTGCCACAGCAAATTCGCGTGAGTCCTCGTCTTGTCATCGATATTCAACGCAACAATGAAACTTTGATCCTTCATCCTTTGATTGTCTATGGAGATCCTGCAATTGCACAGGTCGAACACGGTCACTTGGATGTCTTTGGACTGCAAATTCCCATTAGGGACGAAAAGGAAGAACGACGCTTGCAAAGCCTATTGCAACGCGATCTATCGATGCTCCCACTCGATGCAAAAGTCGAATTCAAAGGAGAGCATGCCGTTGCTGTAACCGAGAGTTTACAAAATTGGACAGCTGGTGAACTACGCGGTGACAGTCTCGACGCCTTTCGCAAACACTCTGCGCTTCTTCCGCAAATCGATCTGCAATGTAAGAACGATTCAGCATCGTTTGATCTGAGCTTTAAAACCGCACAAGGAGCTAAAGTTCATGCCTCAACTGTTATCCAAGCATGGAAGCAAGGACAACAACTGGTCCCGCTTTTGGATGGAGGTTACGCTCCGCTGCCTATGCAGTGGTTGGAACGCTATGGTGACATCTTACGTGAGGTCCTAGCTACTCGTGGAGAAAGCAAAGAGTTACACCCCGCTCTGCTTGCTGATGTTAGCGATCTCTGTGAGAGCTTAGACTTTGTCACTCCCAAGTCATTTCAAGATTTGCAAAAACAGTTTGAGGCGTCGTCTTTTCACCCTGAAGTCGATCTTCCTTCTGATCTACAAGCAACCCTACGTTCATATCAAGAGGAGGGAGTAGCCTGGCTGAACTTCTTGCGCAAGCAAGGTTTTGGAGCTCTTCTTGCTGACGATATGGGGCTTGGCAAAACCTTGCAGGCTATCTGCATTCTCAGAAAAAAATCTTTGGTAGTCGCTCCAACCAGCGTACTTTACAACTGGGAACGGGAGATCAAACGCTTTCGTCCATCCCTGAAGGTTTGTGTTTATCATGGTCAACGACGAATGTTAGACGAAACTGCTGACGTCGTTCTAACAACCTACGCGCTTCTGCGCTTAGATGAAGACAAGCTACTGCATCGCACTTGGACAGTTGCGGTGCTAGATGAAGCGCAAAACATAAAAAATCCTGATTCCCAAGTCGCCAAAGTTGCGTTCTCTATACAGAGCGCATTCAAACTCACTCTGACAGGAACACCCATAGAAAATAGTTTGGAGGATATTTGGAGTCAGTTTCATTTTCTAAATCCATCCATACTAGGCTCACGCAAATCATTTTTAGAGAATTATTCAAAACCTATCTTGCAGGGTGATGACCCTATGCTTGCCCGTTTGCGTCGACGGCTCAAACCTTTCATCCTACGACGTCTCAAAACCGAGGTTGCAAAAGAACTTCCACCACGCAGTGAAGTTGTACTCTACTGTGAGTTGAACGATGAAGAGCGGACTGTCTACGACAGCTTTCTCAATAGTTCTCGTACGGATATTTTGGAAAAACTCAATCAGGGACAGAGCCTCTTTCAGGTCCTAGAAGTTTTGTTACGCCTGCGCCAAAGCTCCTGTCACCTGGGGCTCATTCCGGGACAGGTTGCAGACACGTCTTCGAAAGTCGAACGCCTCATAGCCTGTTTAAAAGAGTCTGTTTCAGAGGGACACAAAGCTTTGATCTTCTCTCAATGGACCTCGCTTTTAGGTCTTATAGCGATCGCATTGGAACGCGAGCAAATAAGATTCGACCGCATTGATGGTTCTACCCGTGATCGCAGTGCTGTCGTGGATCGTTTTCAGACAGACAAAGGTTTACCAGTACTTCTACTTTCGCTCAAAGCTGCAGGAACCGGCCTAAACCTGACAGCTGCAGACCATGTGTTCATAGTTGATCCATGGTGGAATCCTGCAATCGAAGAGCAGGCTGCTGACCGCGTCTACCGTATCGGACAAGACAAACCCGTCATGGTGTACAGGCTGGTCGCAAAAGACACAGTGGAAGAACGCATACTTCTTCTGAAAGAAAAGAAACGCTCTTTGGCAAACGCGGTCGTAGAAGTGAGTACCGAAAACTTCAAAATCACCCGTGAGGATTTACTCACACTTTTCGAAGACGGTGTATAGCTGATGTTGTTATGGTTTCTTGACGTAAAGACTTAAGAGTTTAAGAGCGAGTTCACTTAACGCTTTGGACTGTACAGTATCCGTTTGTATGGAGCTCACGATTAGATAGGAGTGATTTGCTACTTGGATAGATGCTGCAAATGCTTGATGACCTTCCACTGCATATGGGTCGATCTGAGAGCTTGCATCTGAAAGTGGATGCCATTGCGAAAGAGGGGGCTGACTTGCAGCCCAAGCGTTGAGTTCTTCACTGGCAAGCGGACCAAAACTCATCTCTGCGTTTTCACCCCACGCCATGCTTAGGGTCGCCGGCGTACTGACTGCGTCATAAAGAGCGCCTTTACTAAAGCCTGCACGGACAAGAGCTTCTTCAATGATCGGGCGTATGGCTTCGCGTGATGCTGCTAAAGTACCCATAGCCATTGCATGGTTCAACACACCAACTAAAGGGCTAGCACTAAAGTGAACTGGTGGCGAAGGTGGAGTGGGGAGCTCTGTTTCTGCAGTTGTTGGGTCCACAAGGGGCTCAGATTCGGAAGTGGGGCTGTCGGTTGCAATCTCATCAGTAGCCTGAATTTCCGAACTTGCTGGTTCTGGAGTTGAAAAATCCAAGCTGTCGAGCATGTCCTGACTCAAAACTGGCGCACCATTTTCAGTGGTTGGGAGATCTGCATCGACTGCTGGATCAGGCGAAGGTACTGGATCTTCCGCTACTGATTCCGCAGATGGAACTTGTGGTGAAGGTGTATTGTTTAGCAACTCATCCTGACTCAGATTCGGTGCAATTTCGTCTTTTAGAAGATCTGTCGGATCTGCTTCTCTAGTCGGACTTGCAGCAGCAGCTCCATCTGCTGCAATTGCAGGCTCCGTCGTCGTCATAGCAGCAGGATCCCCTACTGCTAGCGGTGGAGGATCCTTGAGCAGGCTATGCACAAATGCAGCATCTTCTGCATCCGTGTTCTCAGTAGGGGATACAGTGTCCTTAGGCTGCTGCCGCGTCAGCTCATAAGCAGCACGCAATTTGGGAGCCAAAACCTTTTCCATCGGCGAATGGGCGAGTTTAAAGCCAGGATTAAATTTATAAAAAGAGCGTTCAAGAGTTGCAAAGGTTGCAACGACTGGTGCCACCTTGAGGTCCGAGAAAAAGCGAAGCTGTAGAAGTATGTTCAAATCCAAGGGATCAGCCATTGCAACTTTAATGCGCCGACCATCAATACTGATGGGTATAACTTCGAGCTCCTCCATCAGGGGCAAATCGATCGCCTCAAGTGCTGCTGCTGAGGGAGTAATCAGAGAGCCGTGAACAATGGGAAATTCCGTTCGTTTTTCAATGTATTGCACAAGCCCGCTCTCATCAAAAACGCCCATGGCGATAAGCATTTTTGCAAATGCGGTGCTCAGGTTGCCGCTGTCTCTTTCAATCTCTCGGATCAATTGAAGGGAAAGCACACCATCGCGATGAAGTAGACTAGCAAGGTTGGATGTTCCCATATAAAGATAGGACTCCTCCGAAGAGTCTCGGGATACACGGATCCATTCGCTCGGTTCAGCAACACAGGGTGCGCGACACGACCTAGAAAATTACTAGGAAAACGTTTCTTTCATCTATAATATCACAGCTTGCGGCCATCCTATTAAGTCCGACTCCTAAAGCTAGAAACCCGAGGTTTTCATGTCCGATAAAAAAACCGAAAAACTTCTTAAAAGACCCGATGCTTTCCAAAGTTCTGTCATGAAAGGTATCAATTGGTTCCGTGCCGAACGACAGCGCGTGGTATTTGTTGCGGTACCTGTAGTCCTTATACTCATCCTGGGTGCAGGCTTTCAATATTATCGCCTCAATCAAAGTGAAGCTCGCAAAAATAAGCTTGGAGAAATCAGTAAGGTCTTTGCCAAAGAAGAAAAAGACCTCGCTAAAAAGAAAGCACAGATTCGCGAAGACCTCCGCAAATTGGAGGCTAGTTCCAAAGATCCTAAAGCTGCAGAAGCCGCAGGATCCAATACAGCTGCAATAGCTGCAAAAAAGCTGGAGCTACAAGCCCTTACTGAGGATCACCAAGGCTCCTTGGCAAAATATGAGCAGTTCTTCCAAGCGAATGTACGCAACTCCGAAGGCTGGCGAGCAGGTATGGCTGCGGTTGGAATTCTAATCAAAGATAAAAAACTTGAATCTGCTAGCGTTATTCTCAAAAGTATTTTGGACAATGCTATGGGAATTGACTTCTACCAAGTGCAAGCGCGTTTGATGTACGTCGCAATCCTCGAAGACCTGAAAAAATTTGATGAGGCGATCGCGCAGCTCAATATTGCACAACCACTCGCAGCAGAAGATCTTCAGCCACGCATCTTGCTCACCAAAGCACGTTTGGAAATTCAAGTCGGTAAAAAAGATGAAGCTCAAAAAACTCTGGATGCACTTATTGCAGACCATGCATCCAGTCCTGAAGCCCGTCAGGCTATCGGCATCAAAGCCCTCTAGTGAGGTTGAGATTGCCAACTCCACGACACCAAAAAATAAGCGAGTGAGGTTGGCAATGAATAAAATAGACCTCAATCATTCATTCAAATAAGAAGACGATCAATGATGCTAAAAAATCTACTGATCCTGAGCAGTCTCGTATTCACAAGCTGTGTCTCACCTCTTCGTACCGCCCAAAAACGTCCATTTCGAGTGGGTATCATTAAGATGAACCCAGACATGGATGAACAAAAGCCAGTAGCTCCAGCGGATGCTGTCGGTTGGGTCGCTCATTCTGGTTACTTGGTCGGAGCCATTGACAGCAAAACCATCGTTGCCGTTTCTGTTGAAAATAAAAAACGTCTGTGGACCCTAACTATTGATTCTGCTCTTAGTGTCCCTGCATTTGCGGCTGGTGATTCCGTTATTTTTGCACGGATCGACGGAACCGTAATGAAAGTGGAACTCGCGAGTGGTCGCGTACTTTGGCAAAACAAACCAGGCAAATCATTTGTAGCTAGTGGTTTAGCCAAAGATAATGAGCACCTCTTTGCTGCGACAGCAAGCCAGGTGCTCTATGCCATCAACCTTCAGGATGGAAAAGTCGACTGGGTATACGACCCAGAGATCCCCGAAGACATGCTCGTTCAAAACACAGCTCCTCCTTTGCTCAGCATTCATACTTTGTATTGGGGTCTATCTACAGGCGAACTGGTTGCACTAGAAGCAAAAACGGGCAAGACAATGTGGCGTCGCAATCCTCATTTCTCAGCAGGAGGAGGACGCTTTCACAACTATATGGCTTCCATGTTTTTATCTGGCAAGCGTCTGCTCTTTTGTCGTTACGATGGTCTCGTAGGAGCTGTTTCTACGGAAGCTGGAAAAGAGGGTGAGCTCTTGTGGAAGCTTGACTCTGTCACAGGCAACTGCACCTCTGCAGATTATCGTGAAGGACGCTTTTACGTCTCAACCACAAGCGGCAATATACATGCTGTGAGTGTAAGCAGTGGTAAAGAACTTTGGCCGACTCTAAAACTCACAAATTCTTTGGCATCCGTCTCAGCTGTTGAAGATTTTGTCTTTGCAACAGGCATAGATGGCCAGCTCTTTGCTCTAAATCCATCTGGTGCTATTGCTTGGCAGGACGATATCAATGCTCGCACTGTTGTCCCTCCCGTCACAATTGGGGACAGGCTCTATTTTGCAAGTGGATTGAAAAATATCTACGTCTACCGTTTCTAGAACGTTCCCTCGCTCACACGCTAACCACACAGTCCACATTTTGGTACCTGCCTTATAAGTACAACGACATGTTAGAATTGAAGCAACTACAGGAGAGCAAGACTCTCCTCTATTATT